>JAPXRK010000173.1:0-1886 GCA_033813575.1 Synergistales bacterium | reverse complement strand
GGAGTGCGCACAAGAAGCTGCCGAAAGCTGCCCTGTCGGGTGCATTTTGATAGAGGAGTAATCGGCGAACTCTTGCGAAAAATGGTCTGCGCCTTGCCTTTTTCAGGGACTTCGGCGTATAATTGGCAACGCTTCTTTCCGGGCCTATAGCTCAAGTGGTTAGAGCCACCGGCTCATAACCGGAAGGTTCCTGGTTCGAGTCCAGGTAGGCCCACCACAAAAATCGCCGTTTCCTTCCGGGGAAACGGTTTTTTTATTTGGGAGGAGGAAGGCCGATGCTGGTGAAGGATCTTCTGGGGAACCTTGACGCCATGGTTCCTTTCAGCTGGGCGGAGGAGTGGGACAATTCGGGTTTTCTCGCGGGAGACCCGGAGTCTCCGGTGACAGGGGTCACAGTATGCCTCGATCCGAGTCCGGAAGCCGTGGATTTTGCGGCCGGAAACGGATGCTCCGTCCTGGTGAGCCACCATCCGCTGATTTTTTCTCCGTTGAAAAAGCTGGATGTCTCCGCCGGTGCGGGGAAAGCCATCGCCTTCGCGCTGAAAAAGGACATTGCCGTCATCTCCATGCATACGAACTGGGACTCCAGCCCGAGAGGCGTCAACGCCGCCATTGCTGAGGCCATAGGACTGGAATCCGTCAGACCCCTTGTCCCCTCCCTCTCTGGTGCATGGGGGCTCGGAGCCCTGGGAAAGCTTCCTTCAGTCATGACAGGGAGAGAACTGGGACAGGCGATCCGTTCTTCGCTGAAGCTCTCCCGCCTGGACCTTTACGGTGACCCTCACCGTCCGGCGAACCGTCTCGCCCTGTGCGGGGGATCCGGCGGCAGCCTGTGGAGCGTAGCGATAGCTTCCGGCGCTGATGTCTTCTTCACATCTGACGTAAAATACCACGAAAGGATGGAAGCCCTTGCCGCAGGACTCATCCTCCTCATAGGAGACCACGGCGAAGTGGAGTCTTTTTCTCTCGATGCCCTTGCCCGGGTCGTTTCCGAGGCTTCCGGCTTCCAGGCGTGTATTTTCAGAAGCATGCCGGGGCCTCCTGTCGTCATTGGCTGACATTATTCCGTCTATGATGATTACAGTTCAAATGATATGATATCTCATGTTTTTTGACGGATTTTTCCGGACATTTTCCATTCGAGGTGGTCAGAAATGAACCAGCGTGTTTTCAGCGGAATGAGACCCACAGGACAGCTCCACCTGGGGCATCTTGCGGGAGCCCTGACGAATTGGCTCAAGCTCCAGGATGGATATGAGTGTTTCTACAGCATAGTTGACTGGCATGCCCTCATGTCAGACTATGCCGACAGCTCCAGAATAGAATCGAACTGCAGGGAGGTTCTTATCGACTGGCTTTCTTCCGGCCTGGACCCTGAAAAGTGCGTCATCTTCGTTCAGTCCCACGTCCCCCAGCACGCGGAGCTGCACCTCGCCCTTTCCATGGTCACCCCTCTCGGCTGGCTCCAGAGATGTCCCACGTATAAGGAACAGATCATCAACATTCAGAACAAGGACCTAAGCAATTACGCATTTCTCGGGTACCCCGTCCTCATGGCCGCGGACATTCTTCTGTACAAGGCGGGAATCGTGCCCGTGGGGGAGGACCAGAGCGCCCACCTGGAAATCGCAAGGGAAATGGTGCGGAGATTCAACGGCTTTTTCGGTGAAGTCCTGGTCGAACCCCAGATCATGCTGACCCCCACACCGAAAGTGCCCGGGACTGACGGAAAGAAGATGAGCAAATCCTACGGAAACTCGATCAACCTTGCCGACAGCCCGGAAGATGTATGGAACAAGCTGCGGACCATGGTGACCGACCCGGCCCGGGAAAAGCGCACCGACCCCGGCGATCCGGATAAATGCCCCGTCTGGGATATCCACAAG
>JAPXRK010000172.1:0-4320 GCA_033813575.1 Synergistales bacterium | reverse complement strand
TGAGCAGCTGGATGGCGTCTGCAAGACACTTCCGTGTCTCGCAGATCACGTCCATGAGAATGCCTTCAGGCAGCAGCTCCCGGGCCAGCGCGACCATGTGGACCGCCAGGACACCCCCGGGGGCTTTCTTGCCGTGAAATCGCTCCAGTTCTTTCAGATATTCCTCGTAGGAGGAAAAGGGACCGAAGTACATCAGGCGATCTTCTCGATCCTCACGGCGCACGCCTTGAAGGAGGGCGTCATGGTGTCCGGATCAAAATGCTTGAGGTCGCCGCTCAGCAGATGGTTGGCGTTGGTCTCCCAGAAGTGGAAGGACATCCAGACCATCCCCGGTGCGATGCGCTTTGAGACGTTTGCCTTGATCCGCACCTCTCCGCGGCGGGATTTCACCCGAATGACCTCGCCGTGGGAAATGCCAAGCCGCTCGGCATCCTGGACGGAGATGTCGGCGAACTCCTCGGGCATCCGCTCGTTGAGTCCCTTCGCCCGGCCCGTCTGGGTCCTTGAGTGGTAGTGGACAAGACGGCGGCCGGAGCTCAGCACCATCGGATATTCCTCGTCGGGCTGCTCGCTGCTCGGAACCCAGTCGATGGCCTGGAAAAGGCCCTTCCCCCGGGAGAATTTGCCGTCCTTGTGGAGGATGGGGGTTCCGGGGTGCTCCTCGTTCGGACAGGGCCACTGGATGCCCCCGATATTGTCGAGACGGGAGAACTTGATCCCCGCGAAGGCCGGGCAGAGAACCGAGATTTCGTTGTCCCAGAGTTCCCGGCCGCTGTTCGACGGCCATTCGTGCCCGAACCGCTTCGCGACCTGCTTGAAGATCCACCAGTTCGGCCTGGCCTCGCCGGGGGCTTCCTTGATCTTCCGTACCCGGCTCACCCGGCGCTCGGTGTTGGTGAAGGTCCCGTCGTCCTCGGACCATGACGCGGACGGAAGGATGACGTCGGCGAAAGGCGTGGTCTCGTTCCGGAATATATCCTGCACCACCAGGAACTCAGCCGAGTTCAGGCAGTGGGAAACGTGCCGGGGATCAGGCTCCGTGGCCACCAGGTTCTCGCCGAAGATCCAGAAGGCCTTAAGCCTGCCCGTGGGCAGTCCGTTGATCATTTCGGCGATCTTCAGCCCCGGCTTTCCCGGAATGCTGTCCACGCCCCAGAAATCGGCGAATTTTTTGCTGATCTCCGGCGAATCCACCTTCTGGTAGCCGCAGAACATGTTGGGAAGGGCTCCCATGTCGCAGGCGCCCTGCACGTTGTTCTGTCCGCGCATGGGGTTGACTCCGCCGCCTTCCACTCCCATGTTCCCGAGGAGCATCTGGAGGTTGGCCAGGGTCATGACGTTCCGCTTGCCGGACACATGCTCCGTGATGCCGAGAGTGTAGATGACCATGGCCGGTTTGACGGTCCCGAGCATCCGCGCGATCTCGACGATGGTGCTCTCGGGGACTCCGCTGATCTCCGAGGCCCGGCTGGGAGGATACTCCTCGATCTTCGCCGCGAACTCCTCGAAGTTCTCGCACTTTTCCTCCACGAATTTCCTGTCGTAGAGATTTTCCTTGATCAGCACGTGCATGATGCCGTTCAGGAAGGCGATGTCAGAGCCGATGCGAAGCTGGGCGAAGATGTCGGCATAGTCGGCCAGCTCCTGCCGGCGAGGGTCGACGACTATCAGTTTCGTCCCGTTCCTGACTCCGTTTTTCAGGTACGTGGCGGCGACCGGGTGGGCCTCCGTCATGTTGGTGCCGATGCAGAAGAGGAGCTTCGCCTTGGCGAATTCCCCGATGGTGTTGGTCATGCCGCCCGCTCCAAAGCTTGTCAGTAGCCCCGCTACTGTAGGAGCGTGTCAGACCCGTGCACAGTGGTCTACATTGTGATTCTGGAAGACCATGCGGAAGAGCTTCTGCATGCTGTACGAATCTTCGTTGATACTGCGCGCGCAGCTGACTCCTCCCACCGCGTCCGGGCCGTGCTTCTGCATCACCTCCTTCAGTCGGGATGAAACGAGATCGAGGGCCTCGTCCCATGAAGCTTCGCGGAATTCATCGTCCGGGCTTTTCTTTTCGCCCTTCCGAACCCGGATGAGGGGTTTCGTGAGCCGTTCGTCGGAGTAGATGAAATCGTAGCCGAACCGTCCCTTGACGCAGAGCCTGCCCAGGTTGGGCATGCCGTCCTCCGTCCCGGTCACACGGGCGATCCTGTCTCCCTTGACATGGAGGTCGAGCTGGCAGCCCACGCCGCAGTAGGGGCACGTGGTGCGGACCGTTTTCGTCTGCCATGCCCGTCCCTGGCCGACGGCCTTCTTCTCGGTGAGGGCTCCCACGGGGCACATCTGGACGCACTGGCCGCAGAAGACGCAGTCCGACTCCTCGAGCTTGCTTCCCACGGGCGGATGGATCATGGTTTTTATGCCCCGGAACTGGAAGTCGATGGCGTGGTACCCGGACTGGTGGTCGCATGCCCGGACGCACCGGCCGCAGAGGATGCACTTGTTCATGTCCCGGATGAAGAAGGGGTTGGTGTTGTCCAGTTCGTGCTCGGTGCAGACGTCGCCGTCGTTGCGGAAGGGAGATTCTTCGATCCCCAGCTCGTAGGCGAGGTTCTGAAGGTCGCACCGGCCGTTCGATTCACAGGAGAAGCAGTCCAGGGGATGGCGAATGAGGAGCATCTCCACGACGGCTTTTCGTGCCGCCAGGGCCTTCGGGCTGAAGGCGTCGACCACCATGCCGTCCGTCAGGGGTGTGGTGCATGCGGGAAGGAGCTTCGGGTTCTTTTCCACCTCCACGAGGCAGACGCGGCAGGCGCCGCTGGGCGGCAGGGCCGGATGGTCGCACAGCGACGGAATCCGTATGCCGTTGGCCCGGGCGGCCTGCAGAATGGTCACGCCGTGTTCTGAGGTTATCTCCCGGCCGTTGATGACGGCCTTGATCCTGCGTGTTTCCATTTCTCAAACTCCTTTCAGGGTAAAATGTTCAGCTTCGTGCTGAAAATGCGCATCCGGGATAGGAGCACGAAACACAATTCCTGCACAGTCCTCCTTTCCCCCAGCGTCTCACCTCCGCTCCGGAAGGAGGAATGCCCGCATACAGCCTGTCGAGGACTATGTCCAGGGATGTCCGCCCGAAAAAAACGGCGGAGGCAGGAACGCCGAGGACAAAAGAGTTCCCCCTGCGGGCAAGCATAAGATTTGCCCCGGGGATCACGGGGATCCTCCGGAACACCACTTCGTCACATATCGCTTCTATGGCTCCGGGCGTCAGGTCGTCGGCGTCGACGCTCATGCCGCCGGTACAGATGATGATCCGGGCTCCTTTTTCGAGCCATGCCGCGGCCGCACCGATGATGGAATCCCGGTCGTCGGGGCAAAAGGTCTGCCCGAGGAAAGGTGCGCCGTAGACGTCAAGTTTTTTTATAAGCTTGGGAAGAAAGGCGTCCCGGACCGTTCCCTCGAAAATTTCCCGGCCGGTGGTGACAAGGGCCGCAGGGAGGGGCGACCAGGGGAGAACCGAGAGGGGGGACGCGTTCCGGGCACGGTCCACGCGGCTGCGTTCCATGGAAAGGGGACCGATGCGGAACGCTGCGGCTGCCATGCCCTTCGTGACGGGGGTTTTGTTGGGCCGGGTGGTAAAGAGCCAGTCCGGATCGTCGTTGATGAAGTCGATGTCGTCGTCGCTGAAATGGAGGAGACCGTCCCGGCAGGCGACAAGGGTGCACTTCCCCTCCTCCGGGCCCCGCAGTTCGAGCCCGGCCCCTTTCATCCGCTCTCCGAGGAGCAGGGCGGCCTCGTCTTCATGAAGTTCGCCGGGGGAGAGTTCAAGAAAGAAGATGTTGGTTTTACCCATCCGCCTGAGAAGGGGAACGTCGTCTTCGGCGATAACATGGCCTCTCCGGAAACGGGCGCCCTTGAATCCCGTCTCGGGGTCGATGAGGGTAAGGTCGTGGGAGATTTTCTTTCCGACGGCCTGCTCCACGGGGAGGGTTTTCACAATCATGTCCGGGTCACCGCGATTCCGCCTTTCCGTAAAAAAAGGACCGTTCATCGGCAACGATGACGGTCCCCGCGGTTTCACGCGGAATTCTCCGTCCTCCTTGCCAAACACGGGAGGCATGACCGTTTCCAGTCATACCCTGACGGCCGCAGTCCATAGAGGTTCGCTCCACAGGAGATACGGCTCGGAGGGGCTGTATTGGGGTGGTGCAGTTATCTTTTCAGTGAGACGGCATCAATAGGGAAAATTATCTCAATCTGTCTGCCATTATACGGTATTTTCTCTTTTTTTTCCAGCCCGGTGTCCTATTCGTTTCCGGAGGGAAATAGAAGTGG
>JAPXRK010000171.1:0-4334 GCA_033813575.1 Synergistales bacterium | reverse complement strand
CCGTTGGGGACCATGGAGGCGGGCTCCACGGGCGCGCCGGGTTCCCGGTTGATCTGGTACAGGAGATCGGCGAAATCCGCCCGTTTTCTCTTGAATCCGGCGGTGTTCACGTTGGCCAGGTTGTTGGTCGTGACGTCCAGGTTGGTCTGCTGGGCGATCATTCCGCTTGCGCTTGTCCACAGGGCTCTGAGCATATTTTTCTCCCTCCCGCTAGCTGGTCCTGCCGAAGGACGTGATCAGCTTGCCTGTCAGTTCGTCATGGGTCATGAGGGTCTTGGACGACGCCTCGTAGGCCCGCTGGGCTTCCACCATCCGCACCATTTCCTCCACCACGTTGACGTTTGACATCTCCAGCGCACCTGGTTCAAGAGTTATCTGCTCCGGCTCGAGGGCCGCTGGAGCTCCTGAATTCTCCGTGGCCGCGAGGGTCGTCCTGCCCGCCTGCCTGAGGTAGGTGGGATCGGGAAAGGTCACGAGCTGGAGCACGTCGACCACTTCCCCGTCGGCGATGATCTGGCCGCCTCCGCCGATGGACACCTCCACGCCGTCTCCGAACTCCACCGGCCCTCCGTCGCCCAGGACCAGGAGACCGTCATGGGTGACGAGCTGCCCCTCGGCGCTGCGCTGGAAATGACCGGAACGGGTATAGAAGATGTTGCCGGCGCCGTCCTGGACGGTGAAATAGCCTTCGCCGACGATGGCCGCGTCGAGAGAGGCATCGGTGACCTGGAGGGCCCCCTCCTCGGTGCTCATATATGTTTCGGACATAACATTGGCCAGGCTGAGGTCGCCAATGACAAACTTACCTTTGAAGCCGAGCTGGAAGGGAGCGGACACAAGCTTGATGGATCCGTCCTCGGACACTTTTTCCACACGGTCCATGAGCACTTCGGGGAAGGATTTGTTGACGGGTATGCGCTTCCGGAATCCCGATGAGCTGACGTTTGCCAGGTTGTTGGCCGTCACGTCGTGCATGGTTTCCTGCACGATCATGGCTGAAGCGGCCGCGTAAAGGCCTCGGTGCATGAAATTCCCTCCCGGTGGGCTCTGCGGAGGCGGACTCGCCGGTCCTTCCGGATCGATCCGTCCCCGCCCTGCCGCCGGGGATCAGAATTTCCGCCGCCTGCCCTTTCTTTTGTTGACGAGAATGCCGCTCCTTCCCAGGGCCTGGAGCTTGTCTATCTCGGCGAGGGCCTTGCCCGTGCCGAGGGCGACGCATTCCATGGGATCGTCCGCCGTGAAGCAGTTGATGCCCGTGTGCCTGGTGATGAGCTCGGGGAGGCCTCTCAGCAGCGAACCGCCGCCCGTGAGGACGATTCCCCTGTCTATTATATCGGCGGAGAGTTCGGGCGGCGTTAGCTCCAGAACATTCCGAACTCCATCGATCAATGACTGGACCATCTCGCCGATGGCCATGGAGACGCTGGCGCTGGAGACCTCGATCTGCCTGGGAAGGCCCTGGACAAGATCACGCCCCTTGAGGACCATCAATGTTTCCTCTTCTTCCTGCAGGCATGTGCCGATCATGATCTTGAGGTTTTCCGCGGTCTGTTCGCCGATGGCGAGGCTGTACTGTTTCCGCAGGTAGCGCATGATGCCTTCGTCGAAACGGTCGCCGCCTATGCGGAGGGACTTGGACACCACGATGCCCCCGAGGGAGATGACGGCGATGTCCGTGGTGCCGCCGCCGATGTCCACCACCATTTTGCCTCTGGGCTCTTCCACGTTGAGGTTTGCGCCTATGGCGGCGGCCATGGGCTCTTCGATGAGGTAGGCTTCCTTGGCGCCCACTTCCACGGCGGCCTCGAGGACCGCCCGGCGCTCCACGTCGGTGGCCCCCGACGGGACACAGATCATGACCCGGTTCCGGAAAAAGCGGCTGAAGCCCCGCTGGACCCGGCGCATGAAGTGGTGCAGCATGGCCTCCGTCATGGTGTAGTCGGCGATGACGCCGTCCCGCAGCGGGCGCACCGATGTAATGCTTCCCGGGGTGCGGCCCACCATGTTCTTGGCCTCGTAGCCCACGGCGAGAATTTTACCGGTATCGAGGTCCACGGCAACCACGGAGGGTTCCCTCAGGACGATACCCTTGTTTTTGACATAAATAAGTACGGTTGCTGTTCCAAGGTCTATTCCGATATCCGATCCGAACACGGCGTCTTCCTCCTTTGGACGACGAAAAGCATGTTTCGGGGGGTCCCCACGGCTCCCCTTTCCGGACATGGTTCTCCGGATTTTCAAACGACTGGTCTATTCTACCCTGTACGGGCCGAATGGGGTACCCTCCCCATAGCCCACTTTCCACAAGTACAACCCCTCGGCGGGGGCGGTCATGGCCGAGTGTTCCCTGGCCTGCCCGTCAAGAAGAGCCTTCAGCCATTCTACTGATTTTTTCCCCCGTCCGACGGCGTTCAGGTTTCCCGCCATGATCCGGACCATGTTCGTGAGAAAGGCGTTTCCCCGGACGGTGAACACGGCCAGGCGGCCCTTTCTCCTCACGGAGGCGCGGTGGATGGTCCGCACCGTCCGGTCGGGGCATTCCGCCGTCTTGCAGAACGCCCGGAAGTCATGGTCACCCTCGAAGAGGGCGCAGGCCCGCCGGACTTTCTCGAAATCCCACTGGAAGCGGTTCCACCAGACACGGCCGTGGAGAAAGGGAGGAAGGGCGTTTCCGTGCCAGATGAAGAACCGGTATTCCCTCCAGAGGGCGTGGCGCCGGGCGTCGAACCCCGGCAGCACCCTGGCCGTCTCGAGGACGGCGATGTCCGGGGGCAGCCGGAAGTTGGCCGCCAGGACGAGCTTGTCGGGCCTCCACTGCTTTTCCAGTTCAAAAGAGATCATCTGCCCGCAGGCATGGACGCCGGCGTCGGTGCGGCCTGCCGCGGTGACGGTGACGGGTTTTCCCTCGAGAGCGGCGAGGCTCTCCTCGATTTTCTCTTGGACGCCTGTGCCCATGGCCTGCCGCTGCCATCCGGAATAGTGTGTCCCCATGT
Source organism: Synergistales bacterium (assembly GCA_033813575.1). Taxonomy (GTDB): domain Bacteria; phylum Synergistota; class Synergistia; order Synergistales; family Aminobacteriaceae; genus Aminivibrio. The sequence continues at coordinate 1,341 of JAPXRK010000171.1, read as the reverse complement.
AGCCGACGCGGGCGGCGTAGCGCATCAGACGAGGCTCCGGTCGATGGAGACGAGGAGAATGACCACGGCGGGAACCAGGAGAAGGGCCGCCGTATCCGCCGCCCTCCATGCGAGGGGTATCATGCGGGTCCTGCCAGCTCCTCCCCGGTAGCACCGGGCTTCCATGGCCACCGCGAGGTCTTCCGCCCGCTGGAAGACGATGACGAACAGCGGGATGAGCACCGGGAGAAAGGCTTTCAGCCGCTTCCACAGGCCGCCCCGGTCGAAGGAGGCTCCCCTGGCGAGCTGGGCCTTCATGATGCGGTCCGTCTCGTCGAGGAGGGTCGGGATGAACCGGAGGGCGATGGTCATCATCATGGCGAGCTCGTGGGCGGGAAAACCGAACCGGACGAAGGGGGAAAAGAGCCGTTCCAGGCCGTCCGCCAGTTCCATGGGCCTGGTGGTCAGGGTGAGGAAGGAGGCGAAGAGGACGAGGAACAGCAGGCGGAGTCCCATGTAGACCGCAAGGACAAGGCCCTCCCGGGATATGGTGACGATGCCGAGGGAGACAAGGGGCGTCCCCGAAGTAAAGAAAATATGAATGGAGGCGGTGAAGAGCACCAGGATAAGGACGGGTTTCGCCGACCGCAGGACGAGCCGGAAAGGAAGCCGGGCCGCTGCGGTCAGGCAAGCGAGGAGGACCCCCCACACGGAAAAGACGGCGGGGTGCTTGGCGAGAAAAACGCCGGTCAGCAGGACGAGAACGGCAATGATCTTGCACCGCGGGTCGAGGCGGTGCACCGGCGATTCCGACGGGACGTACTGGCCGAAGGTGAGATGGTTGAAAAATTTCATTTCGGGCTCCCGAAAAGGGCGGATTTGATTTCTTTCCAGTTCCAGGTGAGGGGGACATTTTTTCCCCGTTCCCGGAGGGCGGCGGACAGGGCGGCGATCTCGGGGAGATGGAGCCCCTGCACCGGGTGGGTGCGGAGGTGGTCCAGCACTGCGGCGGGCGTGTCGCAGACGGTCCGGCGTCCCCCGTCGAGGACGAGGATGCGGTCGCTCATCTGGAGGGCGATGTCAAGGTCGTGGGTGACCAGCAGGATCCCCATTCCCTCGTTCCGGAGGCCGGAAAGGAGGCGGGTGAGCTCCTTCCTGGAGAATGAGTCGAGGCCTGCGGTGGGCTCGTCGAGAACGAGGTAGTCCGGCCGGGAGGACAGGACGGAGGCGATGGCCGCCTTCCGTTTTTCTCCCCCCGAGAGGTGGAACGGGCTTCTTCCGAGGCATCCCTCGTCAAGGCCGACCTGCGCGGCGGCGGCAGCGACCCGCCCGGGGATGTCCTGCTCGGGAACGCCCCAGTTC
>JAPXRK010000170.1:0-4347 GCA_033813575.1 Synergistales bacterium | reverse complement strand
GTCCACGCAGTCTTCGTCCAGAGCTTCTGCCCGGAGGCGGAGGATCTCATCCAGGGCGGCGCCGATGCCCAGGGCAGGACGGTAGGGCCTGTAGGAGGACATGGCCTCCACGATATCCGCCACGGCAATGATCCTCGCCTCGGGTAGAATTTGCCGTCCTGAAAGACCGTCGGGGTAGCCGCTTCCGTCCAGCCGCTCGTGGTGCTGGGCCACGATGGTGTGGAGGGGCCACGGCAGGTGGATTTTCTCCAGAATTTTCGCACCGGCCCGGGAATGTCCCTTGATGAGTTCGAATTCCAGGGGGGAGAGCCTGCCGGGTTTGCTGAGGATTTCACCGGGGATTTCTATCTTGCCGATGTCATGGACCATGGCGGCCTGTTCCACTCCGCGGATGAAGGCGCTGTCATATCCGAGCTGTTCGGCCATGGCCGCGGAAAGGCGTGCTACTCTCCGCTGGTGTTCCGCCGTGTAGGGGTCCTTCGCGTCCGTAGCCGATGCAAGGACTTCTATGGCCTCGCTGAAGGTCCGCTCCATGGCGGCGAGGTTTTCGGCCAGGGTGGTCTGGACGAGCCGGGAATCGGTGATGTCCTGGCCGGCTGCCCGGAAAAAGCGCCGGCTTGCCGGGCCTCCGGAGACCAGCCGTACTGTCCACCGGTGCCACCGGGGGGCGGCGCCGGGTGGGAGGGTCGGTATTTCCGTCGTGATGACCGGCTTATGCTCCGAGAGGGAAAGGAGATGGCCGGCCATTGCCGGACGATGCTCCGGCGGGATGAACCGGAGAAGAGATGTTCCGAGGAGGTTATCCGCAGGCAGGCCGAAAAAGGTGCAGAATTCGCGGTTGACGAAAGAGAGAATGCCACGGTCGTCGAAGGCGCATATCATGGCGGGGATGTCGTCCACCAGCGACCGGTACCGCTCCTCGCTCTGCCTGAGGCGGATCTCGGCCTCCTGAACGGCCGTCTGGTCGGTATAGATGCTGTAGGTCCCGATCTGAACTCCTTTCAGGACGATGGGGAAGGCCGTTCCCTTGACGTAGATGGGCTCGCCGCTCTTCCGCCGGCGCCTGCCTTCGAAGAAGACGGTCTTTCCCTCCAGGACGTCCCGGGTGTTTTTCACCGCTTCATCGTAGGTTTCCGGGGCAGCGAAGAGGTCATCCACGAAACGGCCCTTCATTTCCTCGCAGGTGTAGCCGAACACCTCTTCCGATGCATGGTTTGCCCTGAGAATCTGTCCTTCGATGCTGCAGTGCTGGATAGGCAGGGGAGCGTTGTTGAAGAGCTGCTCCAGCAGCGCGGACTGCTCTTCCAGCCTGTTCTCCGCCTTGTCCCCGGTCTGACTGGACGGTGTTTGACTCAAAGACCGGTCCCTCCCTTCAAGCAGAAAAAGTAAACGGTTATCATCGGCGTATACCGGTAAAGTGTAGCAGAAAGAGGTCCTTTCACAATGAGCCGGAAGGGTATTTTGGCTCAGAAAAGGAAAATTTATCAGATGAAATGGCGGCATTTCGCCTGGTCCCGAAGTTCCTTCCGGAGGTCCTTCCATCCGGGGAGGATGCTTTCCAGCAGGGCGTAAAAACCCCTGCCGTGGTCGTGATGGACGGTATGGCAGAGTTCGTGGAGCACAACATAGTCGATGCAGGCAGGTGAAGCCTTCACCAGCAGGGTGTTCAGGGTGACCACACCCTTTCCGGTGCAGCTTCCCCACCGGGAGCGCATGGTCCGGATCCGGAGGGGAGGTTCCTCCTTCAGGAAAGAAGAGCACCTGGGAAGGCACCGCTTCATTGCGAGGGGAAATTCCTCCGCGGCTCGGGCGGAATACCACCGCTTCAGAAGCTCCGGGAGGGACGCCTCGGGCTCCGCGCCTTTCCGGAGGGTAACCCGCAGGGCGCCGCTCTCGATGACCGCGTTCTGCCGTTTCCCTTCCCTGATATCGAGGGGGTAGAGCTCCCCCAGGAAGGGGACCGGGCTTCCCTGCCCCAGGGGAGGCCGGGGAGCCGGGGCCGGGATCGAGCGGAAATGCTCCAGCTTTTTTCGTATCCACTCACCCTTTTCCTCCACTGCTCTGTGCACGGCTGCCCTGTCGAGGACCAGGGGCGCCTTCACCGTCACCCGCCCGTCGGGGTGGACCGAAATCTGCAGGGTCTTTCGCCTGCTGAATTCCACGCCGTAGGGGGGAAGTTCTTTCTGGAAACCTGTCACGATGGACCCTCCTTCGCTCGTCTCCCGGACATCCTACCATTTTTTCCCCTCACCGGCACCGTCCTTCTCTGGTATAGTGTTCTTCCGGAAGAAAACCTGGAGAGGAGGAGGGACGGCCATGACGAAAGAGGAACGGCGGGAGGATATTTCTCTTGCCGGGGCGCTGACCGCCCTCGGCGGCATCTTGGCCATCCTCGCAGGGGGAAACCTGGCCTTCGGAATTTCTATCGCCGTGCTGCTGGCCCTCTGCGGTGTCTTCACCACGGCCCTTTTCCGTCTGAAATACGGGTTCGGGTGGAGGCTCCTCTTCGTGGACGGCGTGCTCCCCATGGTTTTCCGGGCTTCGGGAGCCCTGGGGATCCTTCTCAGCGTGGGGCCCCTCATCGCCTCGTGGACCCTCTCCGGCACCATCCCCTACCTGGTCTGTGCAGGGCTTGACCTTCTCACGCCCCGAATCTTCCTGCCCGCGGCCTTTGTCCTCTGCTCCTTCGCCTCACTCCTCACGGGTACCTCCTGGGGCACGGCCGCCACCTTCGGCGTTGCCCTCACCGCCATCGCGGGGGGCCTCGGCATTCCCGCCGCCGCCGCCGCGGGAGCCATCGTCGGGGGCGCCTACTTCGGCGACAAGCTCAGCCCCGTCTCGGACACCACGGTCCTCGCCGCCGCCGTGGCCGAAGTGGACATCATGGACCATATACGGTCCACCCTCTGGACCACCCTCCCCGGTGCGGCCCTGAGCGTGGCAGTCTACGCCGCCGCGGGGTCAGGGGCCGGAGGAGCCATGGACACGGCGGGAATCGCTGCAATGACATCGGCCCTTTCTGAACGGTTTTTCCTCAGTCCCGTCCTGCTCCTTCCTCCCCTGGTCCTCCTGCTCATGGCATGGAAGCGGTTTCCCACCCTGGCGGCCCTGTGGACGTCCGTGGGGCTTGCCCTTCCCATGGCCCTGTTCCAGGGGTACGGTCCCGGGGAGATCCTGGCCGCCATGGTCGCCGGGCCCCGGGTGGTCACCGGAAACCCGGCGGTGGACGACCTTCTCGGCAGGGGAGGGCTGCTCTTCCTGGCAGGGGTGGCCGCAGTGGTCTGCGCCGCCTATGTCTTCGCCGGGCAGCTTGAAGCCACGGGAACCTTCCGTCGGGTCAGCGGCCTTCTCCAGAGGCGGTTCATCGGCCGCAGCAGGGGAAAATTCGTCCTCTCCGTCTCCCTCACGGGGATGACGGTGGCCGTCGCCACGGGGAACTCCTACCTGAGCGAGATCCTCCCCGGTACCATGTTCCGCCGCCTCGCCGACGAGATGGACATCTCCCGGAGAGTGCTCTCCCGCACCCTCGAGGACTCGGGGACGGTGGTGGTCCCCCTTGTTCCGTGGTCCGCCGCGGCGGTCTACATGTCAGCCGTGCTCGGCGTCTCCGCGGGGGAATATCTTCCCTGGGCCCTGATCTGCTATTCCGGCGTGCCGGCGGCATGGCTGTTCGCCTTTTCGGGGATCGCCCTCTGGCCGTCGGAGAAGGGGACAGAAACACAACGCCCGGGGCTCTGAGCCCCGGGCGTTTCTTTCATAACGGATCAGGACATTTCCTCCAGGGGTTTTTTCGGGAACAGCAGGTGGTTGTAGCTGCTGAGGATGTGCCCCCTCATGGCGGCCTCTGCCGCGACGGGTTTTCCCGCCTCCACGGCGTCCACGACCTTCCTGTGCTCCATGTAGCTCAGGCGCTTCGTGTCGTAGTCGGACTCCAGGCAGTAAAAACTCATGAAGAAGAGGACGTACAGGTTGGATCTCCAGTAGAGCTGCCGGATGTACATCTTCATGTAGGGGTTGTCCGACGAATCCGCAAGGAGCATGTGGAATTCCTCGTTCAGCTCCGCGTATTCACCCTTCAGGTTGGCCTTGAAGGTCTCCTCCTCCCGGGCGTTGATCCTCCGGAGCTCCCGGACCGTTTTTTCCGGAGCGGAACGGGCGCAGAGCATGGCGGCCTTGCTCTCCAGGATGCCCCGCATGAAGAAGACGTCCTCGATGTCCTTGGGGGTGAGGACGGGGATCTGGTACCCCCTCGAGCCTTCCGACTTGACCAGAAATCCCGTGGACGCGAGCTGCCCCAGGGCCTCCCGCACGGGGGTCCTGCTCATGCCGAGCTCCCTGGCGAGGGCC
>JAPXRK010000169.1:0-4357 GCA_033813575.1 Synergistales bacterium | reverse complement strand
CACCTAGGCTGTTTTGCCGGGAAGAACGGATTGCCCTTTAGGGTTTGTTCCATTATGATTGAAATATCCGCTGAGCGGAAAGAGCGGAACAACGACTCGAAGCAGGAAAGGGCGGTTTCTCCATGAAAGAGGACTCCGTGCGGTCCGTAGAAAGGGCTTTTCACATTCTCAAGGCCTTCACGAGGGACGACTACAAGCTCACGCTCAGCGAAATCGCGGAAAGGATCGGGCTTCCCGTCACGACGACCCTGCGGCTTGCGGGCACCCTGGAAAGGCTTGACCTCCTCACCCGCCACGAGGACAGGACCTACTCCCTCGGAAGCCAGCTCTATATCCTCGGGAGCATCGCCACGGCCAACTTCAGGCCCCAGCAGATAATCTACCCTTACATGAAGATAATCCGGGACAGTACGAAGGAAGCCGTCTCCCTCTACGGAGTCGAGGGGGAGGAACGGGTCTGCTACGAGCACGTGGAAAGCCTCCTCACCATGAGGTGCGTCATGAGGGTCGGCGACCGGGCGCCTCTTTGGGCCGGCGCCGGAGGGAAAACACTCCTTGCGTTTCTCGGCGAGGAGACGATCGCCCGCGAAATCGCGAAGGCGCACCCCATAACCGCCACCACCCTTTCCAGGGCGGAAGACCTGAGAAAAAACCTCGCCGAGATCAGGACCCTCGGGTACGCCATGAGCTGGGGCGAGCGGGAGGAAGGTATCCTTTCCATCGCTGTGCCCATCTTCAACAGGAAGGGAGAGATTCTCTTCTCCTTCTCCCTCGCCGGTCCGGCGTCCCGGTTCACCGAGGACACGGCCAAGTCCCTCATCCCGGAAATCCAGCGGATGTGCCGTGAAATCTCCCAGCAGATAGGATAACAAGATCCCCTCCGGGCCGGAGGGGATCTTGTCTTTTTTACCCTTTTCTGCCCGTTACTCCCTTCGCTGCACAGTAGGCCTTCGCGGTCTCCAGGCAGCGGCGGGCATGTTCTTTGTACCCGTATTCCGCCACTTTCTTCAGGTTGGGAAGCTCGATGGAATAGGGCATGGGAGGCATGGCGTTCATTATGGCGGCCACGTCGATTCCCCCTTCGCCCACGTAGGACCGCTCCTCCCGGAGGATCCTGGTCATCTCGTCCCTGTCGGACGGTATTTCGCCGGGAGCGTCGCAGAGGTGGCCGAAGCGGAACCACTCCGACGGAAGCTTCGCCAGTTCGGCCACGTCGTCCTGGGCCCGGTGGAAATGGTGAATATCCACCATGAGACCGGCGTTGGACCGGTTCACCGTTCTGAGGACATCCACCGTGCCGGCGAGGGTCTTCACCGAGGCGATGGGAACATACTCAAGGTCCACCGAAAGGTTGTACTGCTTCGCAAGGTCGCAGATTTCGGCGAACTTTTCGATATAATACTCCCTCTCCGGCGTCCAGATGCTGCTGATGACGTGCTTTCCCCCCAGCTCCGCGGCCGTTTGCATGGCGGGTTCGTACTTTTTCACGTCCATGCTGTCAAACACCCTGGCGAGTTCGATATCAAGGAGCTTGATCCCCGTATCGGCAAAGATCTGTTTCGTCTCCTTCATCAGGGCCCGGTTCTTCGACAGATCGTAATCCGGTTCGCCGGGAAGCCCCATGTAAATCTGCCTCATGCTCACGAAATCATACCCGCAGTCAGCCGCCATGGACGCGATCTCCGCCGGAGACGTTTTCAGAACGGTGAGCTGCGCTAGGGAAAACTGAAACTCCATGAACATCATACCCCTTCCTTGTATGTGGTGTCCGGGCACTGGACGCCCTGCCGGAAGCGAGTGACCGCTCCGGCAAAAAAACAAATTTTCCGCTGAATGGAAATGCTATCCACTCCTAGGAAATACCTCCACAATAAAGAGTGGGGAAGAATTTGTCAATATGGCATGCACCGAAAGGATGCCGTTTTCCAAAATGGAAAGAAAAAGCCCGCCCCTGGGGGCGGGCCGGAACAGCATTCACACGGTGAACGGGTCTCTACTTGCCCTGGGGCCGTTCGATGCCGAACTCCTCAGGGGAGAACTTCGCCCCGCCGGCGTCGTACAGGAGCCATGCGGCAACGGACTGGTTCTGCCTGATGTATTTCTTCGCTTCCTCGCCGGCGATACCGAGCTTCACGCCGCCCATGGTCCTGGCGAACTCGTCGAACCTGGGGTCCTGGAACGCCTTGGTAAAGGCGGAACGGAGAGCGTCAAGAGCCTCGGCGGGAGTCTCCTTCCTCACGAAGGCCCCGAAGAAGGCCCCCCAGGGGAGATACGGCCGGTATTCCTCGTAGATTTCCGTCACCGCCGGGACCGAGGCAACGCTCTCTATCCTCTCGGAGGAGATCATGGCGAGTCCTTTCACATTGCCTGAATGAATGAAGTTCGCGGCGGCGAGAAGACCGACGGCCACCGCATCGATATGGCCGCCCATGAGGGCTGTGATGCAGGGGCCTTCCCCGTCGAACTGCATTTTATTGAACTTCACGTTGTGGATCTTCTCGATCATGGTGGTGGCGACGTAGGGCAGTCCTCCGGGGCCCGTGGAGCCCATGGTGATGGTCTTGCCGGAGGCGGCGGCATCGATGAGCTCCTTGTAGGAGGTGTAGGGGGAATCCTTGGAGACGATCACCACGCCCACATTGGCCATCATGAGGAAGACCGGCTCGAACTGGTCATAGTCGATCTGGGAAAGGCCGGTGACCTTGTACAGGTTCGGGTTCTCGGCGCCGAAAAGGATGCTGTAGCCATCCGCTGGCTGGTTCGCCACAAAGGTGGTGGCGATGGCTCCTGTGGCGCCGGTCCGGTTCTGCAGGATGACGGTCTTTCCGAGATGCTCCTGGGCGATGGGGACGATGGCCCTGGACACGTTGTCCATGGCGCCTCCGGCACCCCACATGATGTACCCCTGGATGTTCTTCTCCGGGTAGGCGGCACAGGCCGCTCCCGACGCAAAAACCAGCAAAGCAAGCGCAAGTCCGAGTTTTCTCATGATTCATTCCTCCTTTATTTTCGTTTCTCTCTTCCCCGGCAGGGAAAAAACTATTCCAGGCCTCTCCATCTCCTGTAGAAAGACGTCTGGGACACGACCAGAAAGACGATGGACAACGTCAGAAAGAGGCTGATGGGATTGGTGACAAACCCTTCGAGGAAGGGCAGGATCTGGTTCTCCGCTCCCTGCATGGCCCTCCGGTAGTTCGCGTCGAGCATTGGGCCGAGTATCAGCCCGAGAACCATGGGCCCTGTGGCATATCCGTAGAGTCTCAGAAAATACCCGATGATGCCGAAGCCGATCATGTAGAAGATGTCCACCACGCTGTTCTGGATGGCGTAGGTTCCGATGACGGAGAGGATGATCACCACCGGCATAATGATCTCCTTGGGGATTTCGATGATCTTCGCGAAAGGCTTGACGCTCACGAGGCCCAGGACCATGAGGGCCACGCTGGCGATGGACAGGCAGCTGACGATCATCCAGAAGAGGTGGGGGGTCTCGATCATGAGCATGGGGCCCGGCTTGAGTCCGTGGATGTAGAGAGCGCCGATGATGATGGCCGTGACGGCATCTCCGGGAATGCCCAGGGTCAGCATGGGGATGAAGGCTCCCCCGATGGCTCCCTTGTTGGCTGTCTCGGGGGCGACGATGCCCTCGTAGGCACCGGTCCCGAAGGGGTTCCTGACGGTCCGCTTGGCCTGATCGTAGGCCAGCAGGGCGGCGACGTCGCCTCCGGTGCCGGGAAGGGCTCCGATGAACACGCCGAGAAGGGACGAACGGATGGACAGGGGGAGGTACTTCAGGAAGGTCGCCCAGTTCGGGATGATCCTGTCAAGATTCTGTTTCGGCGATTTCTTCCCCGCATTTCTGAACTGGATCAGGGCTTCCGAAACGCCGAAGAGACCGATCATGGCCGTCACGAAGCTGATTCCAGCCATAAGGTAGATATTGCCGAAGGTGTACCGGAGCTCTCCCGTGGAAGGGTCCATGCCCACCATGCTCAGGAGCACTCCAACGGCTCCGGCGGTGATCCCCTTGATCGGGTCTCCCCCGCCGATGCTGCCGATGAGCAGTATGCCCATCACCGCCAGCAGGAAAAAGTCCCTGGGAGAGAACTTGAGCGAAAAGTTGGCGATCACCGGCGCAGCCACGGAGAGGACAAGAATCCCGACGAAGCTGGCGAACACGGAAACGGTCGTGCACAGCCCGATCGCTTTGCCGGCTTCACCCCTCTGGGCAAGAGGATACCCCTCGATGCCCGTGGCGATGGCGGCGGGCGCGCCCGGAATGTTCAGCAGGATGGCCGTTATGGCTCCTCCGTAGACACCGCCGACAAAGACGCCGCAGATCAGGGCGAGGGCGCTG
>JAPXRK010000168.1:1503-4393 GCA_033813575.1 Synergistales bacterium | reverse complement strand
GTGTGCCGTCGTCGGCAGCGTCAGATGTGTATAAGAGACAGACTTTGTCCGGAGTCCCGGCGCCATGGCAGGGCTTCTCATCGTCACGTTTTTCGTGGTCCTGGTGACCGCCGGGCCCCTGTTCACTCCCCAGAATCCCTACGATATCGGCAGCCTGGACCTCATGGACGCCTTCAAGCCGCCGGTCTGGATGGAGGGCGGCGACCCGGCCTTTGTCCTCGGCACGGACGACCAGGGGCGGGATCTGCTGAGCGCCATGGTCTACGGCAGCAGGATCTCCCTGTTCATCGGCCTTTCGGTGGTGGTTCTCTCCTGCGTTCTCGGCACCTTTCTCGGCCTCACTGCGGGCTATTTCGGCGGCAGGCTCGACAGTCTCCTCATGCGGATCGTGGACATCCAGCTCTCCTTTCCGGCAATGCTGGTGGCTCTCTTCATCATGGCCGCCTTCGGCCGCGGCCTCGGAAAGCTGGTGACCGCCCTCACCATCGTGGGCTGGGTGCTCTACGCCCGGACGGTCAGGGGCTCTGTGCTGGTGGAGAAGAAAAAGGAATACGTGGACGCGGCCAGGCTCATCGGCCTCTCTCCCTTCCCCATCATCCTGCGGCACGTGCTGCCCAACATCCTGACTCCCCTCATCGTCATCGCCACGATCCACGTGGGCACGGTGATCCTCACGGAGGCCACCCTCAGCTACCTCGGGGTGGGCGTTCCCGTGACCAGGCCCTCCCTGGGCCTTCTCGTCAAGAACGGCTACGACGTTCTCTTCAGCGGCCTCTGGTGGTCGTCGGTCTTTCCGGGGATGTTCATCATGCTCCTGGTCTTCGGAATCAATCTCCTTGGGGATTTTCTCCGCGACGAGTTCAATCCCCGTCTGAAATAGAGGTATCCCATGTCTGAATACCTTCTGGAAGTCAGAAATCTGCAGACCCGCTTCGAACTCTTCCGGGGCACGGTGAAGGCCGTGGACGGGGTGGACTTCACCCTCAGGGAAGGGGAGATCCTGGGCATCGTGGGAGAATCGGGGGGCGGAAAGTCCGTCACCGGCTTCTCCCTCCTCGGCCTCATCGATTCTCCCGGACGGATCGCCGCCGGAGAAGTGATCTTTCGGGGCGAGAACCTGCTGGAGAAGTCGGAGGAGGAGATGCGCCGCATCCGGGGGAAGGAGATCTCCATGATCTTCCAGGACCCCATGACGTCCCTGAATCCCCTGCAGACCATCGGGCGGCAGATCGGCGAGATGCTGGCCCTCCACACGGCCCTCTCCCCCGCTGACCGGAGGAAGAGAGCTCTGGAGCTCCTCCGGGAGGTGGGCATCCCCAACCCCGAGGACCGTCTCGAGAACTACCCCCACCAGTTTTCCGGCGGCATGCGGCAGCGGGTGGTCATCGCCATCGCCCTTGCCGCGAACCCGAAGCTCATCATTGCCGACGAGCCCACCACGGCCCTGGACGTGACGGTGCAGGCCCAGATCCTGGCCCTCATGGAGAATCTCGTGAGGCGGTTCGGCTCGGCGCTCATCCTCATCACCCACGACCTCGCCGTGGTCTCCGAGATGACCGACAGGGTGGCCGTCATGTACTGCGGCAGGGTGGTCGAGGAAGGGCCGACAAGGGAGCTTGTGCACAATCCCTTCCATCCCTACACGAAGGGATTGCTGGAGTCCATCCCCAGGCTGTCCGGGGAAAGAAGCAGGAGGCTCCCCCAGATACCCGGCATGGTGCCGAGTCTTTTCGACCTTCCGCCGGGGTGTTCCTTCGCCCCCCGGTGCGGGTATGCCACGGACCTCTGCAGGCACGAGGCTCCCCGGATGCGTGCCGTCGCCCCCGGGCGGAAGGTGAGCTGCCACAACCCCGTACAGGGCGGAGAGGAGGCGGAAGGCCATGGGCGATAGCAGGCGGGACGTTCTTCTCGAGGTCAGCGGCCTCGTCCAGAGCTTCAGCCAGCCCCGGGGCATCCTGGACCGGCTTGCGGGAAGGCCGGTGAAAACCGTTCACGCGGTGAACGGCGTCTCCTTCGACATCCTCCGGGGCGAGGTCTTCAGCCTGGTGGGCGAGTCGGGCTGCGGAAAATCCACCACCGCCCGCACCGTGGTGCGGCTGCTGGAACCGAAGGCGGGGCGGATCGTCTTCGACGGCGAGGACATCACGGCCTACTCCCCCTCCCGGATGATGCCCGTCCGGAAGAAGATGCAGATGATCTTCCAGGACCCCTACGCCTCCCTGAACCCGAGGCAGAGGATAAAGAACATCATCATGGAGCCCATGCTCTTCCACCGGACGGTCTCGGGGAAGGACGAGGCGGAGAGCCGGATGCTGCGCCTCCTGGACATCGTGGGCTTCCGGCCCGAGCAGGCCGACAGGTACCCCCACCAGTTCTCCGGGGGGCAGCGGCAGCGCATCGGCATCGCCAGGGCCCTGGCCACGAACCCCTCATTCATCGTCGCCGACGAGCCCGTCTCGGCCCTCGACGTGTCCATCCAGGCCCAGGTGCTGAACCTGATGATGGACCTGAGGGACGAGTTCGGCCTCTCCTACCTGTTCATCGCCCACGACCTCTCGGTGGTGCGCCACGTCACCGAGAGGCTGGGGATCATGTACCTGGGCTTCATCGTGGAAAAGGGAGACCGGGACAGCATTTTCGGCCGTCCCCTCCACCCCTACACCGAGGCCCTCCTCGCCGCCGCCCCGACGCTGGACCGGGAGAAGGCCGCCGCTCCCCTGCAGGGGGATGTCCCGAGCCCTATTACCCTTCCGCCGGGCTGTCCCTTTGCGGGTCGCTGCCCCCGGAAGATGGAGGTCTGCGATGCCCGGAGGCCTTCCCTTCTGCCCGTGGAGGGCCGGATGGTGGCGTGTCATCTGTACGGAGAAGAATAGTTTATAATAGGCCCACC
>JAPXRK010000168.1:0-1493 GCA_033813575.1 Synergistales bacterium | reverse complement strand
GAAAAATAAAGGAGGAATCAGGGAATGAAAAGATTTGCGGCTCTCTTTGCAGTACTCGCGCTCTGCCTTGCCCTGGCCGCACCGGCGGCCGCGGAGAAGAGCATCGTCATCGGCCTCGCGTCGGACGCGCTCTTCATGGATCCTTCCCAGCAGGATGAGACCATCACCAACACCATGGGGCGGTACATGTACGACGGGCTTTTCAACAACGACGCCCTCGGCGTTCCCCGGGCGGCCCTCGCCGAATCATGGACCATCGGGGACGACAACCTCACCTGGACCTTCAGCCTGAAAAAGGGTGTCACGTTCCACGACGGCAGCGACTTCACCGCCGAGGACGTGGCCTACACCGTCGAGGTGTGCCGCACCTCCCTGCTGAAGAACTTCACTGCCTCCATCGACAGGGTTGAGGTCGTGGACCCCCACACGGTGAAGATCGTCACCAAGGCTCCCACGGCAATTCTTCTCGAGTCCCTCGCCGCGCTGCGCATTCTCCCGAAGGCCTACAGGACAAAGCTCGGCGAGACCGCCTTCAACCAGGCCCCCGTGGGCACCGGTCCCTACGTCTTCGTGGAGTGGGTCAAGGAAGACCATATCGCCATGAAGGCCAACGAGCAGTACTGGGGCGGCGCGCCGAAGATCAAAAAGGTCACCTTCCGTCCCATAAGCAACGCCGCCACCCGCACGGCAGCCCTGCTGACCGGCGAAGTGGACATCATCGAGGACGTTCCCGTCCGTGACGTGGACAAGCTGAAGAGCACGGAGGGCCTTTCCGTGGTGGACCGGCCCAGCGAGCGGCTGATCTATCTCCACGTGGACTCCCACCGTCCCCAGGGCCCCGGGATCATCGGGCTCGACAAGAACCCCCTCGCCGATCTCCGGGTGCGGAAAGCTCTGTCTCTGGCCATCAACCGCGATTCCATCGTGAAGATGATCATGAACGGCAACGCCTATGCCACGAACCAGATGGTCCTGAAGGGCCGGAGAGGGTACGTGGAGGACATGCCCGCACCGAAGTACGACCCCGAAGAGGCGAAGAAGCTCCTGGCCGAGGCGGGCTATCCCGATGGCTTCAAGGTGTACCTTGACGCCCCCAACGGACGATACCCCAACGACGGGCAGGTTGCCCAGGCGCTGGCGGGCCAGCTCACCAAGGCGGGAATCCAGATCGAGCTCCGCCTTCACCCCAAGACCACCTTCTTCGACTTCGTCCGTCCCGGAGACAAGTCCAGCCTTGTCATGACCGGATGGTCCGAGCCCATCGACGTGGGCGAGATGGGCAGCGTCCTCTTCTACACCAGGGGCAAGAATCCCGCCAAGGGAGGCTCCAACCGGGGGCACTACGCCAACCCCGAGTTTGACGCCCTTCTCGACGAGGCCGACGGCACGGCGGACCCCGAGAAGCGCAGGGTCATCCTCGAGAAGGCCGCCCGCATGATCGTGGATGACGGAGGCATCGTTCCCCTCTACTTCCAGCAGGACCTCTACGGAAA
>JAPXRK010000167.1:0-4403 GCA_033813575.1 Synergistales bacterium | reverse complement strand
CAGTCATCACTACTTTTTCCTGCCGGTAAGGCTCATCGTGGGGGACGCCTTCAACACCCTCGGACGGATGAAGGACATCTCCTGCCCGGTGCTGGTGGCCTCAAGCCCCGATGACGAAATTGTCCCGGGGGAACACGGCAGGATCCTCTTCGAAGCCGCCGGGGAGCCGAAAGCGTTCCTGCCCCTGAAGGGGGACCACAACTGGGGTTTCCTCTACACCGGAGGGGCGTACATTGACGGACTGGGCCGTTTTTTCTCCTCGGTTTTCGCTGACGGGAAGGAAAGAAATGAAGTAGAATAGCATGCAATCCGTACCGGACGAAGGAGATGGTGTATTCGTGGACTTTCTCGATTCCCTCTTGAAGAACCACCTGTTTCTCATGAGCCTCACCGTGGGCCTTGGCATTTTCGTGGGGAAAATCTCCGTCCGGGGCATCAACCTCGGCATCTCGGGGGCCCTGTTCGTGGGCCTTTTTATCGGGGCGTGGGGGTACACCGTTCCCAACGACTATTTCACCTGGAACCTCATGTTCTTCGTGGTGGCCGTGGGGCTCCTCGCCGCCGAGGACACGGCCCGGGTGGTGAAGCGGTACGGCCTCAGGTTCATCCTTCTCTCGGTGGCGGTGACCGGCGTGGGGGCCCTCACGACGCTGCTCATGGGCATCCTCTTCGCCGGGGAAGCGTCCCCCCACATGATCGCCGGCACCTACACGGGAGCCCTGACCAGCTCTCCCGGTCTCGGCGCAGCCCTGGAGGCCACGGGGGGGAATCCCGACGTCACCATCGGCTACTCCGTGGCCTACCCCTTCGGCGTCATGGCCGTGGTGCTCTTCGTCCAGCTCATTCCGGCCATCTTCGGAATCGACGTGGCGAAGGAGAAGGAAAAACTCGCCGCCGAAAAGAAGCCCCTTTCCCAGGCGGAGGAGGACCGGCGGCCTGAATCCCCCGCCTTCTCACTGCTCTCCTTCGTCTTCTGCATCCTCGGGGGAACGCTCCTCGGCAGGGTCTCCGTCCCCCTGGGCGGCCTCGGATCCATCGCCCTGGGCACCACGGGAGGGGCGCTCCTCTTCGCCCTCGGGGCGGGAAGTTTCGATCGCATCGGTCCCTTCCAGATGAAAATGGACAAGAAAGTCCTCTCCGCCATCCGGAGCATCTCCCTCGGTTTCTTCCTCGCCATCGTGGGGCTGAACGCCGGGGGCGGAGTGGTGAAGGCCTTCCTGGAGCACGGAATTCTTCTCATCGCCGTAGGGATAGGGGCAGCCCTCGCCGCGGAGATGACGGGATTCATCCTGGGCCATTATCTCTGGAAGATCAACTGGATCATCCTCGCCGGGGCCATCTGCGGGGCCATGACCAGCACGCCCGGCCTCGGGGCGGCCATCGACGCCACGGGCACCGACGAGGTGAGCGCCGGCTACGGGGGCGCCTACCCCGTGGCCATCGTCTGCATGGTGCTCTTCACGACGCTGCTCCATTCCTGGTTCCAGTGAGCTTGTAACAGGAACAGCCCCTCCCCGGCCAATCCGGAGAGGGGCTGTTTTTTTTCAGCGGATTTTTTCAGGACTCCGCGGACGCCTCGTTGTTGTAGGGGAAAAAATTATCCCACAGGGCGTCCAGAGTTTCCAGGGTCTTTCCTATGGAGGGGACGGAGTACCGTCCATCCTTCTGTTCGAGGATGCCCTTTCCCTCCAGTTTCCGGACGGCGTCCTTCACCTCGAAGTCCATGGCGACGCCGAATTTCCCGAGAATCCATTCCTCGATGCGGTCGTCGAGCTCCTCCTGCGTGAAGGGAAGTCCCGAGGCGTTCCGCTCGGCAAGAAGGAAGTAATAGGCCAGGAGGGTCTCCTTGCATTCCTCCTCTTCGGCCTCGTTCACAAGAAAGTCGAAGACTCCGGCATTGTTGTCGAGGTTGTGGAAATAGAGGGTCTTCATCAGCCGGGACTGGTGCTTCTCCTTGGTGTTCTTGTACTTGGCGAAGACCTTGAAGGCGATCATGCCCACCACGGAGAAGGCGGCCAGGATGGGGAAGAGCTTGTCCTTGAAATCGCTCCAGTTGATCTTCTGTCCGAGGATCACGGCCGTCAGGACCGTGCCGACGACCACCAGGGCCGGAACCACCTTGTTCACCACGCTGAAGAAGCCGCCGACGAGGGGCAGGAGGATGAGCCCCTTGTCCACCAGGGTCATGCGGATGGTCACGTCCGGAAAAAGGGTCTCCAGGGTGGAGACGGGGACGTTCTTGAAGATTTTCAGGAAAATGGTGGGTACCTTCGATCCTTTTCCGGAAGGGGTGCTCTTCCTTCCTCCCGTGGCCGCTTCCCCGAGGAGCCGGCGTTCCTTTTCCCGCCCCGTCTCCCCTGCCGTTTCCGTGTAGTAGTCGTAGAAGGCCTCCACGTCCTCCTCGCTTTTCAGCTTGATGAGGATGAGAAGCCGCTGGAGCATGTCCTCGCTCTCGGGTTCGTGGTTCTTCTTTCTCAGCCTGTTCCACCACGTTGACTGGGCGGGAACCTTGGGGACGCTTTTTCTGCCCCTGCGGTAGATGAGGATCTTTTCGTACTTCTCCCGGTTGACCTCGATGTTCAGTCCCCGCGGGGCGGCCTGTGTCATGATTTCGTTCAGCTCGTCCAGGGAAAGTTCTTTGTAGTTTGCGGCGGAAAGCAGGTATTCGAGGGCCTCCACCATGGAGTCGAACCGGGCGGAGTAATCCTCGTCGGGGTCGCAGAGCTTCAGTGTGTCGGCATCGGGGTTGAAGGGGTGATAGGCGTCCCTTGCCTGCGTCAGGGTATGGTGATACTCGTAGTGGTACAGTGCCTGGACCAGCCCGGAAACCCTGCGGAACTTCTCCCTGTCCGCCTCAGGGAGGATCCTTTCGCCGCAAAGGGCCTCCACGATATCTGCTGTGCGCAGAGGTATGAATTTTTCCAAAGCGCTGTTTTCCCCCATCCTCAGCCCTCCGTTTCAACAGAAGTTTTTCCCGTCGCGGTTCCGTTCCCGGGAAGGAAAAAGTTCTTGTCCGCCGGAAGAAAAAGTATTTTTCAAAAAGCACTATTGAAGTATATCACGAGGAGAAAATAACCAGAAAGGTCTTGGGGTGCCAAAACTGCAGAAGAACAAAAAACAGGGGGGCTTCCGGAGGGGTGTCGCCCCTGAATACGGAATCCGCACCTGGAAAAGACGCAAGAATCCTTGACATTTAAAATGATTACCATATAATAAAAAACAAAAGGAAGGTCTTCTAACTTTCCTTTATAGTGTACTGGTGTTGTTTTCGACAGATTTTCTTTTGTCTTTTTCAGGGTATCCTGAAAGGAGGAGGTTCCATGGCTGAGGAAAAAGTATCATGCGCCGTTCCCGCGTCCACCGTTGAAGGACCGAGTTCCGAAACCGCGCCCGCCGCGGAGGCAAAGAAGGAGGCTGTTCGCATGGGTGTCACTGTCGGCATGAAGGCGCCGGATTTCACCGCTCCGGCCTATTACAAGGGCAAGTTCACCACCGTAAAACTCTCCGATTTCGCCGGAAAGTGGGTCTCTCTCTGTTTCTATCCCGGTGATTTCACCTTCGTCTGAGCCACCGAAGTGTCGGCGGTCGCCGACCGTTATGCTGAGTTCCAGGCTCTCGGGGTCGAAGTGATCTCGATCAGCGTTGACAGCCAGTTCGTCCACAAGGTGTGGAACGACACTGAACTCTCGAAGATGGTGGACGGCGGCGTCCCCTTCCACATGGCCTCCGACGGCGGCGGCGCCATCGGGACCGTCTACGGCGTCTACAGCCCCGCCCAGGGCGTGGACTTCCGGGGGCGCTTCCTCATCGACCCTGACGGAATCATCCAGGGAATGGAGATCCTCACTCCTCCGGTAGGGCGCAATGTCGACGAAACCCTCCGGCAGCTTCAGGCGTTCCAGCATGTAAGGAAGACCGGCGGCAAGGAAGTGACCCCCTCCGGATGGACTCCCGGCGGCAAGGTCCTCCACCCGGGACCGGATCTCGTGGCCAACGTCTGGAAAGCGTGGAACCCCAAGGACGTGTACGGCAGGAAATAGCCGTTCCTTCATAGAGAAACAGCAACGCCGCCCCTTTTCGGGGGCGGCGTTTTTGGGGAATGAAGGAAAATTATTCCCTTTCCGGGGCAGGTTTTTTGAAAAACTCGACCAGGCGGCGGTTTTGCTCGGGAGTGCCGACAACGCCGACGTAATCCCCCGGAAGAAGCACGAAGTCTCCTCCGGGATTCGTGATGAGTTCTCCGTTCCGCTGGATTGCCGCCACGGAGACGCCGAGGTTCTCCCGGATTTTCGACTCCGCCAGTTTTTTGTCCGCGGCAGGATTTCCCTTGTGAACGTAGACCCATTCCAGGGAAATCATGTTTGTGGATGACTGGAGCCCGTTCATGGCCTTGTACTCCGGGA
>JAPXRK010000166.1:0-4411 GCA_033813575.1 Synergistales bacterium | reverse complement strand
GAGAGAGAACAGAAGACTCAAGGAAAAACGCTCCATGATTCCTTTCGGGGATATCATGCTCCCGGTTATCGGCCTTGTGGCTGTCGGGCTTCTGATAGTCGGAGTGAAACTTTTTTTCCTGTCGGGACCGAAAACCCCGGGGTATTCGCCCATGTCGCCATCGGCGCCGTCCCGGCAGGAGACACAGGGGGCCGTTCCTGCAAACACCAGGGAAACACCGCCTCCCGGTGCTCCTTCGAAAACTCCGGATAACCGGCCCCTTCTCGCAGCTCCGGTAGGTTCCAGTCAGCCTGTTCCCGCGATTCCGGCCCCTACCGGACCGAAAAGTTCACCGGTGGCCGCTCCTCCTGCAGCCCAGCCGGTAAAGAAGGCTCCTCCCGCTTCTCCGTCAAAGCCTGCCTCCCAGAGCCCTGCACCTGCGGCAGCAAACAGCAGATGGGGCGTCCAGATCGGTTCCTTCACCGCAAGGGATAGTGCTGAATCGGTCAGGCAGCAGGCTGCAAAAGCGGGTTTTTCTTCCGTCATCACATCGGCTCTCGTCAACGGAAAAACCTACTTCAGGGTCACCGTCCCTGCAGGAAACGACAGGCCGCAAGCGAACAACCTGGCCGAAAAACTGAAAAAAGCGGGATTCCCGGTCTTCGTCGTGGGCATGCGCTGATACTGAATTCAGAAGGAGCGTTCTAACTATTGGCCGGTTTTGTCGAAGCCCTCACCCCGAGAGAAAAAGCCCTTTCATACGCAGCCTCCGCCTTCGGTTTCCCATGGCGGGGAGGAGAAATTTCCGTTCCTTCGGATTCATGCTCCGGAAGGATTCTACGGTCTGTGACCGCCTGTGAAGACTTTCCTCCCTTTTCCCGGAGCACCAGGGACGGGTATGCCGTTGCCAGCGCCGATTGCCTCGGCGCCGCTCCCGGAAGCCCCGCCTTCCTGACCCTCGCAGGAGAAATACCCATGGGGTCGGCCCCATCCCTTTCCATAGGTCCGGGACAATGCGCCCTAATCCATACAGGGGGAATCCTCCCCGAAGGGGCGGACTCCGTCGTGATGGCAGAAGATACGGAAGGTGCGGGAAACTGGATCGAGGTGAAAAAGGCCGTCCAAAAGGCGGAGAATACCGTCCGGCAGGGCGAAGAGTTCTCCGTTGGAGATACCCTGCTAATGGCCGGACAGAAGGTTGATTTCAGAACTGCCGGACTTTTCGCCATGTCCGGCATTCGACAGGCTTTCATCGCCCGCTTGACGGTGGGCATCATCAGCACGGGGGACGAGATAGCGCCCCCTGACACGGTCCACCTTCCCGCAGGAAAGGTACGAGACGTCAACTCCTCAATGCTCTCTGCCCTCCTCGCAGGAGAAGGCTGCACGGTAAAGAGTTTCGGGATAGCGGAAGATACGAGAGAATCCCTCGCCGCGGCCCTCCGGGAAGCGCTCATTGAAAGCGACGTGGTCGTCATCAGCGGCGGCTCTTCCGTCAGCACGAGAGACCATTGTTCATCCATCCTCGAAGCCCTTCCCCATCCCGGACTCCTGGTGAGGGGGATCCTCATGTCTCCCGGCAAACCAACCCTTATCGCGGGAATGAAAGAAGAAAGGAAACTCGTTCTCGGTCTTCCGGGACACCCTTTTTCATGTTTTATTTCGGCATACACGGTTCTTCTCCCTCTTCTGAACGGTCTTCTCTGGGGAAGCACGGAGGGACCGTGGAAGCGACTTTTCGTCCCGGTGCAGGAACCGGTTTTCGGCCATACAGGCATCGAAGAATTTATCCCCTGCGTTCTGAGAAACGGCAGAGCCTTTCCCTTTCCCGTCAAATCCTCGTTTTCAAAAGCTCTGGCAGAGGCGGACGGGCTGTTCAGGCTTTCCGCATCCCAGGAAACCATCAGGCAGGGTGAGGAGGCGGAAATTTGGCTCTGGTAGATAAAGAAACGACTCACATCAGCCTTTCGAAAGCGTGGGGAATTCTCAGGGAAAAATGCCGGCAGCTCCCCTTGGAGCCTGTTCCCGTTCACGGATCTCTGGGACGTATCCTCGGGGAGGATGTGATCGCCGGCAGAAACGTGCCTCACTACAATGCCTCGGCCATGGACGGTTACGCCCTTTCGTCGGCCCTGACGGCAGGGGCAGTCCCCTCTTCCCCCGTGTCCTTCCCTGCGGGAGAATACGAATGGGTCAATACGGGGGCGGAGATTTCCCCCAGATTCGACAGCGTCGTGATGATCGAGGACACCTCTCTTGACGAAAAAACAGGCATCCTGTCGGTCGTCTCTTCCCTCGTGGCGGGAGAAAACGTCCGCCCTCTCGGAGAGGACGTCTTCCTCGGACAGATTATCGCCAGGGAAGGTGACAGGGTGACGCCCGCCCTCTGTTCCCTCCTGGCCACAGCAGGAATGAAAAGCATCAGGTCACTGCCCTTGCCGAACACACTCTACATTCCGACGGGTGATGAAATCATTCCCCTGGAAGAATGGCTCGAGATGGAAACCCCTCCCCCGGGAAGAGTGGGGGAGAGCAATTCACTGCTGGTCAAGGGCTATTTCCGGAACTGGGGCTTTCCTGTGGAAATAGCCCCGTGCATCCCCGACGACCCGGCCATTTTAAAGTCCTTCCTCGACGAAAACAGGAGGAAGTACGATCTTATCCTCATCGGGGCGGGCTCCGCGAAAGGAGAGCGGGATCACACATTTTCCGTACTTGAGAAGCTTGGACATCCTCTCTTCAGGTGGCTCCTCATGAAACCCGGCCGTCCGGCCTCGGCTGCCGATCTCGGCGGATGTTTCGCTGTCAACCTTCCGGGCTTTCCCATGTCCAACGCCGTCATCCTCTGGTCCGTCGTTTTCCCCATCCTTCAGCTGCTTCACTGCGGGCACTTCGACGAAGAGACCGTCCTCCCGATGGCGATCGGGGCATCAGGTACAGAGGAGGTCAGCCTGCTTTCATCCTATTCCTCATCCTACGGAAAAGAGGAGTGGGTCCGCTTCAAGTGCGTTGAAATCGACGGCAGGAAAAAAGCCTACGCTCTTCCGTCGGGAGCGAGCGCCCTGTGGTCTCTTTCCGAAACCGACGGGCTGTCTCTTCTCCCGTTGGAAACAGCTGAAATGACAAAGGGAACGACGGTGAACCTCTGGCTCCTCAGGGATATCCGATGGAAGGAGAGGATTCTGTTCCAGGGTTCCAATGACCCGGCGTTCGAGCGTATCGCCACATTCGTCAAAAAAAATGGCGGAGAGGTGATCTTCCGGTCAGTGGGCAGCCTCGGAGGCCTCGCCGCTCTCTCAAGGGGAGAATGCCACGCCGCGGCATGTCATTTGCTCGACACGGAAACAGGAGACTACAACTCTTCCTACATTGAAAAAATGTTCGGTCATGAGGCGGAGGCACTTCTTGCCCGCCGTCCCGTGTTCTTCCGGCAGCAGGGCATCATGGTCCGGAAGGGGAATCCCAGGGGGATACGCTCCGTCACCGACCTCCGGAGAGAGGACGTGGTGATAGTGAACCGCCAGCCGGGAGCTGGCACGAGAGTCCTACTGGATTATCTTTTCCTGAAGGAAAAAATCGACCCCAAGAATGTTCGGGGCTACGAAAACTGCAGCACTACCCATTTCGACGCAGGAAACAAGGTTTTGAGAGGGTTTGCTGATGCGGCGGCGGGGATCAAATCTGTTGCCGATGCTCTCGGCCTCGATTTTCTTCCTCTCGCGGAAGAACCCTACGAGCTTGTCTATTTCAGGAGCATGGAGGACCACCCGGGAATAGCCGCTCTTCTGGAATCGCTCCATAACGAAGGATGGAGAGCCATGGTGGACCGCATGGGAGGTTACAGATGGCCGGAATAATACGGGATTCTTTTGGACGGGTGCTGGACTATGTCCGGATTTCAGTGACGGACAGGTGCAATTATCGGTGTATTTACTGCATGCCTGCCGATGGCATAGAATGGATACCCCACGAGAAAATACTCACCTACGAGGACTTGCTCTTCCTGTGCAGCATACTGACTGACCTCGGGGTCAGGAAAATACGGTTCACGGGGGGAGAACCCTTCGTGAGGAAGGGTTTTGTTCCCTTTCTTGAATCGGTGAAAGAGGCTCATCCCCGCCTCAGGATCGCAGTCACGACCAATGGTTCCCTTCTCGAAAAATGGGCTGAGAGAATCTCCCGGCTGGGTCTGGATTCGCTGAATGTAAGCCTTGATACCCTGAATCCGGCAAAATTTCTGCAGACCACACGAACAGGTGACCTTGAAAGAGTCCTTCGCGGCATCGACGCTGTCCTGCAGACAAACGGAGTTCCTGTCAAGCTGAACTCGGTGGTCATGAGAAATTTCAACTTCGAGGAGATACCGGCCCTGGTCGGGTTCGCAGCGGAAAAAGGGGCAACTCTCAGGTTCATTGAATTCATGCCCCTGGAC
>JAPXRK010000165.1:0-4499 GCA_033813575.1 Synergistales bacterium | reverse complement strand
GGGGGCGGGGATCGCCGTGGCCGTGGTGGGCGCCGCCGCCCTGGGCGTGGTGGGAGAGAAGCCCTCCATGCTGGGGACGACCCTCATCTACCTCGGCCTGGCGGAAGGCATCGCCATCTACGGAGTCATCGTCTCCCTGCTGATCCTGGGCAAGCTGTAGCCCGGAGGCTCCCGGGGACATGAAGGGATTCCTCATCAGCGACAACCACGACTCCCTGGTGCTGCTCCGCCTGGCGGGCATCCCCGGCGTGGAGGTCCACGGCCCGGAGGAGACCGCCGCAGCCCTGGAGGACGTGCTGGCGAACAGGCCGGACGTGGGAGTCCTTGTCATCACCGAAAAGGCCGCCGCCCAGGTTCCCGCCATGGTGAAGGCCCTCCGGGAAAGGGGAGAAACCCCTCTCCTGGTGGAGATACCCGACCGCCACGGCAGCATGCGGCAGGGTGACTTTCTGACGCGGTACATCCGCGACGCGATTGGAGTGAAGATAGAATGACCGGTTCCATAGCAGGAGACGGCCGGAATTACGAGGTCCGCAACCCCGAAAAACTGGCCTCCCTGAAAAATTTGCTGCTCAAGAAGGCCGACGACGAACGGGAAGCCCTCCTGGAATCAGCCAGGAGCGAGGCAGCCTCGTGGCTCGCCGAGCAGAACGCGGCCCTGGACCGCATGGTGGAGCAGATCCACGCCGAGGCGGTGAAACGGGCAGAGGAAATTTCGAAGCGACAGATCTCCGGCGCTGAAATGAGCCGGACCAAGGAGCGTCTGCGCCTCCAGAACAGCCTCCTGGACGAGGCGGTGGGAATGCTCCAGAAAGAACTCACCGCCCTCCGGATTCATCCGTCCTATCCCGCGGTCCTCGCGGGCCTGGCCTCCGAGGCGGCGGAAAACCTCCCCGCCGGGACGGAGGTCAGAATCCAGCTCGCCTCCGAGGACGAAGCCCTGGGGGAACCTCTGGCGGCCCGCCTCCGGGAGAAGCGTCCCGATCTCTCCGTCTCCTTCGACCCCGACGCCGCCCCCATCCTGGGCGGGGTCTGGCTCTCCGCACCGGACGGCTCGTGGCGCTCCCCCGCCGACTGGCGGGAGGTCATCGCCGAAGTGAAGGATGCCCTCGCCGAGCGGATCCTCTCCATCCTGTGAGGAGGCGGCCATGAATTCAGGACGGATCATCATGGTGAACGGCCCCGTGGTCCGGGCGACGGGCATGCGGGACTTCGCCATGCGGGAGATGGTCACCGTGGGGCGCCTCTCCCTGCTGGGCGAGATCATCCGCCTCGACGGCGAGGACGCCCTCATCCAGGTCTATGAAGACACGGCGGGCCTCACCGTGGGCGAACCGGTGACGGGGTCGGGGAGCCCCCTCTCCATGGCCCTGGGCCCCGGCCTCATGGGCTCCATCTTCGACGGCATAGGCCGGCCCCTGGCCCGCCTTCTGGAGAAGGAAGGGGCCTTTGTCACCCGGGGCGTCTCCGTCCCCCAGATCGACCCCGACCGGACCTGGGAGGTCACTCCCCTGGGCAAGGTGGGGGACGTGGTCACCCCCGGGACGGTCCTGGCGTCCGTCAGGGAAACTTCCCTCGTGGAGCACCGGATTCTCGTCCCCGCAGGGCTGGAGGGGGAAATACTCTCCATCCTCCCGGCGGGGTTCCACAGGGCGTCGTCGGTGGTGGCGAAGATCCGGGATTCCCGGGGAAAAGAGCGCTCCGTCCCCATGATCTCCCGGTGGCCCGTGCGGACGCCCCGGCCCATAGCGGAGCGCCTTCTTCCCGACGAACCCCTGCTCACCGGCCAGCGGGTCATCGACGGCCTCTTCCCCCTCTCCAAGGGGGGCGTGGCGGCAATCCCGGGAGGCTTCGGCACCGGAAAGACAGTGACCCAGCACCAGCTCGCCAAGTGGAGCGACGCCCGGATCGTGGTCTACATCGGCTGCGGAGAGCGGGGCAACGAGATGACCCAGGTGCTTGAGGAATTTCCCGTCCTGGAGGATCCCCGCTCGGGACGGCCCCTCATGGAACGCACCATCCTCATCGCCAACACGTCCAACATGCCCGTGGCGGCGCGGGAAGCCTCCATCTACACGGGGATCACCCTGGCGGAGTACTACAGGGACATGGGCTACGACGTGGCCCTCATGGCAGACTCCACCTCCCGGTGGGCCGAAGCCCTCAGGGAAATTTCCGGCCGCCTCGGAGAGATTCCCGCCGAGGAAGGGTTCCCCGCCTACCTCCCCACCCGCATCGCCGAGTTCTACGAGCGGGCGGGAAAGGTCACCACCCTGGGAGGAACCCGGGGCAGCATCTCCATCATCGGCGCCGTCTCCCCTCCGGGAGGCGACTTCACCGAGCCTGTGACCCGCCACACCAAGCGGTTCATCCGGTGCTTCTGGGCCCTGGACCAGCAGCTCGCCCGGTCCCGCCACTTTCCGGCAATCAGCTGGATCGACTCCTACAGCGAGTACGGCGGCGAGGTGAAGGACTGGTACGCCGCCAACGTGAACCCGGCGTGGGCGTCCCTGCGGGAGCGGGCCAGGGAGATCCTGGCGGAGGACGACAAGATCCAGCAGATCATCCGGCTCGTGGGCGAGGACGTCCTTCCCGACGACCAGAAGCTCACCGCCCTCACGGCGTCGCTGCTGAAGAACGGCTACCTGCAGCAGGGGGCCTTCGGGCCCGATTCCTTCTGCCCGCCGGAGAAGGGGCTGGCCATCCTCGACCTGCTCCTCGGTTTCCACGAGAAGGCGGACAGGCTGCTGAAGCGGGGGTGCCCCCTCTCGCTCCTGAAGGGAATGAAGGAGCTGGTGGAGCTCACCCACCTGAGGGAGATCCCCGCGGAGAAGAAAGAAGCCTTCGCCGATCTGAAAAAGCGTCTCTTCGAGCGCATGGAGACGGTGGACCGGGAGCGCATCGCCCCCGGGAGGGAGGGATAAGCCGTGGCTGTCACAGAATACGTGGGCGTGGAGAAGATCACCGGCCCCTTCCTGCTCCTGTCGGGCATCCCCGGGGTGGGCTACGACGAGATCGTGGACGTGCTCTCCCCGGACGGAGGCGTGCGCAAGGGCAGGGTGGTCCTCGTGGACCGGAATTCCACCCTGGTGCAGGTCTTCTCCGGCACCGAGGGGCTTGCCCCTTCCTCCACCGCCGTCCGCTTCCTCGGCCGGGAGCTCGAGATTTCCCTGTCCCCGTCGCTCCTCGGCCGGACCTTCTCGGGGCTGGGCGAGCCCAGGGACGGGTGCGGCCCGGTGCTCGGCGGAGTCCGCAGGGCCGTGAACGGGTCGGCCATCAACCCCATGGCCAGGGAGTATCCCCGGGACTTCATCTCCACGGGCATATCGTCCATCGACGTCCTCCTGACCCTGATCAGGGGGCAGAAGCTTCCCATCTTCTCGGGGAACGGCCTGCCCCACAACCAGCTCTCCGTCCAGATCGCCACCCAGTCCCGGCTCGTGGGGGCGGAGAACTTCGCCGTGGTCTTCGCCGGCATCGGCATCAAGCACGACGACGCGGCCTACTTCCAGCAGCGCCTCTCCGCCCACGGACAGGGAGGGCATCTGGTGCTCTTCCTCAACCTGGCGGACGACCCGGTGATCGAGCGGATCGCCACGCCGAGGTTCGCCCTCACGGCGGCGGAATACCTCGCCTTCGACCTGGGAATGCACGTGCTGGTGATCATGACGGACATGACAAGCTACTGCGAGGCCCTCCGGGAGCTCTCCGTGGCCCGGGGCGAAGTGCCGAGCCGGAAGGGGTATCCCTCCTACCTGTACAGCGACCTGGCCTCCCTCTACGAGCGGGCCGGGGTGCTGCGGAACGGCCGTGG
This sequence comes from Synergistales bacterium, assembly GCA_033813575.1. Classification (GTDB taxonomy): domain Bacteria; phylum Synergistota; class Synergistia; order Synergistales; family Aminobacteriaceae; genus Aminivibrio. The sequence goes on along the minus strand of JAPXRK010000165.1, from coordinate 685 downwards.
GAGCGTCACCCAGATCCCCATCCTCACCATGCCCAACGACGACATCACCCACCCCATCCCGGACTTGACGGGGTTCATCACCGAGGGGCAGGTCGTCCTCTCCAGGGACCTGGAGGCCCGGGGGATCTATCCTCCCGTGGAGGTGCTGCCTAGCCTGTCCCGGCTCATGAAGGACGGCATCGGCAAGGGCTACACCAGGGAGGACCACCCCGACCTCGCGGGGCAGCTGTTCGCCTCCTACAGCAGGGTCCACGACGTACGGTCCCTCGCAGGAGTGGTGGGCGAGGACGAAGTGAGCCCGGCAGACCGGGCGTCCCTGGCCTTCGGGGATGCCTTTGAACGGTCCTTCCTCAGCCAGGGGCCGGAGGAGAACCGGGAGATCGGCCAGTCCCTCGACCTGGGGTGGGAGCTTCTCTCCTCCCTGCCCGTGCAGGAGCTGTCCCGGCTCTCCATGGAGGAGATCGAAAAGTACATCCGGAAAAAGGGCGCGTAGAATTGCAGGAAGGGCCGGGGAGATTTCCCCGGCCCTTCCTAAATGGCTGTCATCCTGAGCTGGTTGTCATCCCGAGCTGGTTGTCATCCCGAGCGAATGCGAGGGATCTCGCTCTTGAGGCAGACCGGAATCAAGGGCAGATCCCTCCTCGCTCCGCTCGTTCGGGATGACAGACAACTGCCGCTCCTCAGG
>JAPXRK010000164.1:0-4503 GCA_033813575.1 Synergistales bacterium | reverse complement strand
GGTAGGCCGTCTTCCACCCCCAGTGAGGCCGCATGTGCTGGCACGTCCCGACGAGGGAGGCGAAGGCGGCCATGCCGACGATGAAGCGGGACACTGAACTGCCGGCCCAGAGGGCCGCGAGGACCCACGACGCAACGAGCAGAAGATCCCGGAAGTAGTTATACTGGGTCATCTCCATGCTTTTTCGGCAGCGCCGCTGCAAAACGAAGCACAGCACCACCGCCGCCGGAACAAAAAACAAAACCTGGGCCATGAATCTTTCCGCAAACAGTATGATTAGTCCTCCCCAGATATAAGGCTCCACACTCGATTTTACCAGCAGCTCCGCGATTTTTCCACCCCCGGGGGGTACGGAATCCGCCTTTTTCGGGCGGAGAGAGTCCCACGGGGGTGGATCAGCGGGATCTCAGCGGATTTCCGTGACGCCTCCCATGTAGGGAACGAGGACTTCCGGAATCCCGATGGAGCCGTCTTCCCTCTGGAAGTTCTCGAGAACGGCGATAAGGGTCCTCCCTATGGCGATGCCCGAACCGTTCAGGGTATGGACGAACCGGGGCTTGCCTCCGTCGGCGGGACGGAACCTGGTGTTCATCCTCCGGGCCTGGAAATCCTCGCAGTTGCTGCAGGAGCTGATCTCCCTGTACTTGTACTGGGAAGGCAGCCAGACTTCCACGTCGTAGGTCTTGCTCGCCCCGAAGCCCATATCGCCCGTGCAGAGGCAGATGGTCCTGTGGGGAATCCCGAGGGCCCTCAGGACCTCCTCGGCGTTGTCGGTCATTTTTTCCAGCTCGTCGTAGCTGGCTTCCGGCGAAGAAATTTTCACCATCTCCACCTTGTCGAACTGGTGCTGCCTGAGCATGCCCCGCACGTCCCGGCCGTAGGCCCCGGCCTCCCGGCGGAAACAGGGGGTATAGGCCGTGTAGTACAGCGGAAGCTGCCCCTCGTCGAGGATCTCCTCGGCGTGGAGGTTGGTGAGGGGCACCTCGGCGGTGGGAATGAGCCAGAGGTCGTCGTTCTCGCATTTATACAGGTCTTCGGCGAACTTGGGAAGCTGCCCGGTTCCCCGCATGGTTTTCGAATTCACCATGAAGGGCGGCTGGACCTCCAGGTACCCGTGCTTCTCCGTGTGAAGGTCAAGCATGAAGGCCAGCAGGGCCCTTTCAAGCCGAGCCCCCAGCCCTTTCAGGACCGTGAAGCGGCTCTGGGCCAGGGATGCCCCCTTCTCGAAATCCATGATGCCCAGGGCCTCGCCGAGATCCCAGTGGGGTTTGGGCTCGAAGGAAAACGTCTTCGGCTCCCCCCAGCGGCGGACCTCAAGGTTGTCGTTCTCGTCCTTCCCCACGGGAACGGAATCATGAGGACGGTTCGGAAGGGAAAGGAGCATGTCCGAAATCTTCCCGTCGATCTCGGAAATGCGGGCGTCGATGTCCCGTATCCTCTCACCGATGACCCGCATCTCCTCCATGACGGCGGAGGCGTCTTCCCCCTTCGCCCTGGCGGCCCCCACCTTCCGGGACCCTTCGTTTCTGCGGGCCTTCAGCTCCTCGGTCTCCGTGAGCAGTGAGCGGCGCTCCTCATCGAGCCCGAGGAGCGGTCCGATGTCCATATCATTGTTCCTGTTCGCCAGGAACTGTCTCACTTCATCCGCGTTGGAGCGGATCCATCGGATGTCAAGCATGGTCTTCCTTCTCCTTTCCGGTGCGAAGTTCGTTCATGATGTTGGCGGTCTCTATGGCGGCGAGGGCGGCCTCGGCCCCCTTGTTGCCCCCTTTGCTCCCCGACCGGGCGACGGCCTGGTCCATGGTGTCCGTGGTCAGCACGCCGAAGGACACGGGGATACGCTGGGTCATGGCAACCGATGCCAGCCCCTTGGACATCTCGGCGGAGACGTATTCGAAGTGGGGCGTATCTCCCCGGATGACCGCACCCAGGGCGATGATGGCGTCATACTTTCCGCTCAGGGCCGCCTCCTTGGCCACGAGGGGCAGCTCCCATGCTCCGGGGACCCTGATGACGTCGATGGCCTGGTGGCTCACCTCATGCCGGAGCAGCATGTCTTTCGCCCCCTCGAGCAGCTTTTCGCTGAAGAGGCTGTTAAACCTCGACACGACGATGCAGAAACGCAGCCCGGCTCCGGTAAGCTTTCCCTCTATGATTTTCATTTCGACCGCTCCTTTCAGCCTGTGTCAACTCAGGATGTCCCGGACGTGAAAAAGGTGTCCGAGCTTGGATTCTTTCGTGCCGAGATACCGTTCGTTGAAACGGTTCGGCGGAATGACCAGGGGGATCCGCTCCACGATCTCCAGGCCGTATCCCTGGAGCCCCACCACTTTCCTCGGGTTGTTGGTGATGAGCCGGATGCTTCCCACGCCGAGGTCCTGGAGGATCTGGGCTCCGATGCCGTAATCCCTCAGGTCGGCGGGAAAGCCCAGGGCCACGTTGGCCTCCACCGTGTCCAGCCCCTTTTCCTGGAGCTGGTAGGCCTTGAGCTTTTCGGCAATCCCGATGCCCCTGCCCTCCTGCCGCATGTAGAGAAGCACACCCTGCCCCTCGGCCTCGATCATCTCCATGGCCTGGGCAAGCTGGGGACCGCAGTCGCATCGCAGGGAGCCGAAAACGTCCCCGGTGAGGCATTCGGAATGGACCCTCACGAGGACGTCCTTTTTTCCCTCCACAGCCCCCTTCACCAGGGCCATGTGGACGCGGTCGAGATTGTCGTCGTTCACGTTCCGGTAGGCATGAGCGGTGAAGAAGCCGTGGGAGGTGGGCATCTCCACCTTGGCGATCTTCTCCACCAGCTTTTCCCGCTTGCTCCTGTAGGCGATCAGTTCCTCGATGGAAATGATCTTCATGCCGTTCTTCCCCGCGAAGGATACCAGGTCTGGCAGGCGGGCCATGGAGCCGTCCTCGTTCATGATCTCGCAGATCACTCCCGCGGGAGGCAGCCCGGCGAGGGTGGCGAGATCCACCGCCGCCTCCGTGTGCCCCGCCCGCTTGAGCACCCCGCCCTGCCGGGCCGCCAGGGGAAACATGTGCCCGGGACGGTAAAAGTCCTCGGGAGCCGAGGACGGATCGGCCAGGGCCCGGGCGGTTCTCGCCCGCTCCTCGGCGGAAATACCCGTGGTGCAGCCATCCCGGGCGTCCACCGTCACGAGGAAGGCGGTGCCCTGCTTGTCCGTTCCTTCCCTGACCATGGGTTCAAGCCTGAGCCGCCGGACAATCTCCCTTCCCAGGGGAACGCAGACTAGCCCCCGGGCATGCCGGACCATGAAATTGACGGCATCGGTGGTGACAAGGGAAGCCGCGATTATGAGATCGCCCTCGTTCTCCCTGCAGTCATCGTCCACCACGATCACCATTCTGCCGTTCCTGATATCCTCCACGGCCTCTTCGATGGAGCTGAACACTTCGCCGCTGATTCGTTCGTCCCTGCACAGAGCGGTCATGAAAATGCCTCCTGTATGCGCTAGATCCATCCGGCGTCCCGGAGAGAATCCGGGGACAGGGAAGAAGCGCCTGTATTCGTATTGAAGGAGGCCCCGGTTTCAAGAAGCCTCCGGACGTACTTGCCGAGGATGTCCGTTTCAATGTTCACCTCGTCGCCTGGGCGGAGGTCTCCGAGGGTGGTGGCCTCCAGCGTGGCGGGAATCAGCCCCACGGTACAGGAGGCTCCAGAAAGCCGGGCAACGGTGAGGCTCACGCCGTCCACCGCCACGGACCCCCTTGGAACCACCATGGACGCCGTCTCGCCGTCCAGAAAAAGCGTGAGAAGAAATCCGTCCCGTCCCCTGGAAACCTCCCGGACCGGGGCCACTCCGTCGATATGGCCCGTCACGATATGGCCGTCGAGCCTCCCGTCAGCCCGCAGGGCCCGTTCCAGGTTCACCCGCGTCCCTGGGCGGAGCGACCGGAGTTTCGTCTTCTTCAGCGTCTCGGGCATCACGTCCACAGAAAAAATCTCCCCCTCAAGGGCCGAGACCGTCAGGCAGGCGCCGCAGACCGCCACGGACTGGCCGTAAACCAGTTCTCCCGCGAACAGGGGAGCCCGGAGAGAGAGGACGGTGCACACCCCGCCGGGCCTGAGGGAGACTACCGTTCCCACCGTTTCTACAAGGCCGGTGAACATTCGGGCACCCCCTCCAGCAGAAAATCATCCCCCACGGGCTTCACCGACGCCCCCCTGATCCTGATGGTCTCGTCCATGGAGGCAAAGGCCAGGGGGCCGGAAAAAGGACGGTTTCTCCCCATGATCCTGGGGGAAAGGAAAAGCGCCACTCCGTCCACGAGGCCCTCACGGAAAAAGGAAGCGATGACCGAAGGGCCCCCTTCCACGAGAAGGGAATTGACTCCCCGTAACGCAAGGACGGACAGGATATGGGACAGGGAAAGCCCTGAAGAACCCGAAGGAACCGCGATCACATCCATTCCCGCCGCAGCCGCAGCCGCCCTTCGCTCCCCGGGAGCCTCCTCCGAAACGAACACCGTCGTTCCCGGGGCGCAGAC
>JAPXRK010000163.1:0-4563 GCA_033813575.1 Synergistales bacterium | reverse complement strand
CGTTCTCTTTCCCCGGATCGTCCTCTTCCTGCCGGATCTCGTCTTCGGCTAGAAACAAAGACTCCGCGGACATGACGTGCAGGGAGGCTCCCCGGCGGAGCCTCCCTGTTTTTCTCCTCCTCGCCGGCGACACCCCCGAACGCCTTTCGTTTTCCCGCTTCCTGAGGTTATACTATTCTCACTCCCCCGGGGGGAGTGGAAAGGGGAACGGCAGGTGTGCCGTTCCAGGGAGGTCGTCATGAAAAGAAAGCTGCAGGCCGTACTCGCGGCCCTGGTCATTCTTGCCGGAACGTTTCCGGCGACGGCGAAAACAACCGTGTTCGTCTCCGTACTTCCCCAGAAATTCTTCACGGAACAGGTCGGCGGGGAACGGGTGGAGGTCTCCGCACTCGTGGAGAAAAACCGGGATCCCCACACCTTCGAACCCCTTCCGGCCCAGATGGCCGCCCTCTCCCGGGCGGACGGGTATCTCTCCATCGGCCTGCCCTTCGAGGAGTCCCTCCTGCCCAGGGTCCGGCAGCTCAACCCGTCCCTCAGGATCTTTCCGGCGGACCGGGGCATAGAGAGGATCAGGGAAAAGGACGAAGAGCACCATGGCCATAATGAACACGGGCATGCCCACGATCACGGCGGGAGCGATCCCCACGTGTGGAACGGGATCCGGGAGGCCCGGACAATAGCGGAAAACACCTTCGCCGCCCTGGCGGAGCTGGACCCGGAAGGAACGGAACACTACCGGCGCAATCTCGCGGCTTTCCGGCAACGACTGGACACTCTGGATGCTGAATTCCGGGAGCTTTTCCAGGGCAGGGAGGGGGCTGCCTTCCTCGTCTTTCACCCGGCGTGGGGGTACCTCGCCAGGGAGTACGGCCTTGAAGAGGTGGCCATCGAGGTTGACGGCAAAGAGCCCAAGGCTGCCGACATGGCCGGGGTAATCACAGAAGCGAAGCGGCGGGGAGTGAAGGTGGTCTTCGTCTCGCCCCAGTTTTCGGGAAGAAGCGCGGAGATCATCTCCCGGAGCATCGGCGCGGCGGTGGAGGCGGTGAACCCCCTGTCCGAGGAATGGGAGGAGAACCTCAGGACAGTCGCCCGGGCCATCGCGGAGGCGGCGAGGTAGTTCAGCTTGACCCCGGAGTTTCCTTTCGGTATGGTGTTTCCTGTCGAACCGCACATTTCAGGAGGAGAACGATGGAAATGGAAAACGTTCTGTTCGCTTTCGGACTGACCCTCTTCGCCGGGTTGTCCACGGGGGTGGGGAGCGCCCTGGCTTTCTTCACGAAGAAAACCAACACCCGCTTCCTCGCCTTCACCCTCGGTCTCTCGGCGGGGGTGATGATCTACGTCTCCATGGTGGAAATCTACTTCAAGGCCAGGGAAGCCCTGCAGGCGGACCTGGGCGAAGCAAGGGGCGCATGGGTCACCGCGGCCGCCTTCTTTCTCGGCATGTTCGCCGTCATGCTCATCGACAAGTTCGTCCCGTCCCACGAGAACCCCCACGAGCTGCACCGGGTGGAGGAAATGCGCGGTGCGGCGGGACAAAAGGGGCAGGAAAACGCCCTCATGCGCATGGGTATTCTCACGGCCCTCGCCATAGCGATCCACAACTTCCCCGAGGGAATCGCCACCTTCATGGCCGCCATCCAGGAGCCCCGGCTCGGAATCCCCATCGCGGCGGCCATCGCCGTCCACAACATCCCCGAGGGAATCGCCGTCTCCGTGCCTGTCTACTACGCCACGGGGAGCAGGAGGAAGGCCTTTCGGCTCTCCTTCCTCTCCGGCCTGGCGGAGCCGGTGGGGGCGCTGCTCGCCTATCTCGTCCTCATGCCCTTCCTCAGCGATACCCTTTTCGGCCTCATTTTCGCCGCCGTGGCGGGGATCATGGTCTTCATCTCCGTGGACCAGCTCCTGCCATCGGCGCGAAAATACGGGGAGCATCACGTCTCCATCTACGGGCTCATCGTCGGCATGATGATCATGGCCGTCAGCCTGCTGCTTTTTATCTGACCTAAGGAGGAACAGCCCCATGAAGATTTCTTTCAACCTGGACCAGTTTCTGAAGGACCTCGAGTACCTGGTGAACATCGACAGCCAGTCCAGGGACACCGAGGGCGTGGCCGCGGTGGCCGCGTACTTTGAAAAAGCCTTCGCCGGCATCGGCTGGAAGGTGGAGAAGAAGGACCTCGGCCCCGCGGTGGGACCGAGCCTCAAGATTACCAACGGCGAAGCCCCCTATGACGCCCTGCTCCTGGGGCACCTGGACACGGTCTTCCCGAAGGGAACCGTGGCGGAGCGGCCCTTTTCCCTAGATGAACACCGGGCCTACGGCCCCGGGGTGAACGACATGAAGGGGGGCCTTCTCTTCGGCCTCTACGCGGCCCGGGCAATTTCTCAGGCGGGAGCGCCGGGCTCCTTCTGCATCGTATACAACAGCGAGGAGGAGATCGGCTCCCGCAGGGCCCGCCCCTGGATCGAGGAGCTGGCCCGCGAAAGCCGCACGGCGGTGATCCTGGAGCCCGCCCGCCCCAACGGCAACCTGATGAACGAACGGAAAGGCCTCGGCCGCATCGAGGTCGCCTTCCACGGGAAAGCCGCCCACGCGGGAGTGGAACCGGAAAAGGGCGTGAGCGCCGTGAACGAGATGGCCCATTGGATTATCGGCCTCCACGGTCTCACCGATTTCGGAAAGGGCACCACCCTCAACGCCGGCGTGGTCTCCGGCGGCACGACACCCAACGTGGTGCCCGAGAAAGCCTCCATGACCGTGGACGTCCGGATCAAGATCCCCGAAGAAAAGGACCGCATCGAGGCGAAAATCGCCGATCTGAAGGCTCACCCCGCCACGCCCGGCATCAGCGTGGAGGCCGATTTCTTCCTCACCCGGCCGCCCATGAACCCGTCCCCGAAGACCATGAAGCTCTGCGCCCTGGTGGAAGAGGCGGGGCGGGAGACAGGGGTGGACGTCCGCTGGCAGGGCACCGGCGGCGGCTCGGACGGCAACTTCACCGCCGCCCTGGGCGTGCCCACCGTGGACGGGCTCGGCCCCGTGGGCGGCGGTTCCCACGCCGTGACGGAGTACGTGGAGATCGGGGAAATTTCCTCCCGTTTCGCCCTCCTTCTGGGCATCATGGAGAAGATTCCGAATGCCGTCTTCTAGCGCCCCTGCCCTGAGGGGAGTCATCAGGGCCGTCTGCACCGCACCGTCCAAGGGAGTGCAGAAACATGACAGGGGAGAGGGGCGGCTGGTCCCCGGAAAGGGACTGGAAGGGGACGGCCACTTCGGCTTCGCCCACCGGCAGGTGAGCCTGCTGGACGCGGCGGACATCGAGGTCATGAAGCGGTCCATCCCCACCCTCTTCCACGGCGCCTTCGCAGAAAACCTGGTCACGGAAGGCATCAGCCTAAAGACCCTGGTCCTCGGCGATCTCCTCCGGATCGGGACGGCCCTCCTCAGGGTGACCCAGATCGGGAAGGAATGCCACTCCCGGTGCGCCATCTACGAGGCCGCAGGCGACTGCATCATGCCCAGGCTGGGCATCTTCTGCGAAGTCCTCACCGAAGGGCCGGTCCGGGTTGGAGATCCCGTTGAATTCGTTCCGGAGGAACTGCCCGAACGCCTCATCCGCCGGGAGATCACCCGCATCGCCTGCGGGAAGCGGGAAACGGCGGCGGACAGCATGCTCCGGGAGGCCAGGGTCACCCTGGTGCTCGACGGCGAGGAACAGGTGACCGCCGTCTGCACCCCCGGGGAAGAGCGGTACTGGGCCGTGGGGCACCTGAAGTGCCGGAGGCTCATTTCAGGCCGGGAGGACATCGCCAGCCTTGAAATCCTCCCGGGGGAAGTCCGGGTGGCCCGGAAGAAGATGACCGCCGGGCTTCCCCTTCTCCAGCGCATCCTTTCCTCCTCCGCCTCGGCCCTCCTTGAGAAAGGCGCGGGCCCGGCGCTGGGCTCCGTGGAGACCGGAGACTGGTCCATCCCGGCATCCGCCCTGCAGGACGGGGCGGACTGGCTCGGGGAAGCCCCCGTCTTCCGCGCCACGGGAGGCACCCACGCCGCGGCCCTCCTCCACCGGACCGGGAAGCGGCTCTTTCTCACCGAGGATATCGGGCGGCACAACGCCGTGGACAAGGCGGTGGGGTGGGCTGTGCTCCATGCCGTTCCCCTGGGGGAGGCGGTCCTGTTGGTCTCCGGGCGTCTTCCCGAGGACATGGTGCACAAGGCCGTGGGAGCGGGAATTCCCGTCCTCGGCAGCATCTCGGCAGCCATCGCGGAGGGGGCGGAAGCGGCGGAGCGGGGAGGGATCACCCTCGCGGGTTTCATCCGGAACGGGCGGATGAACGTCTACACCCGGCCCGACAGGATATCGGACGCCTGAAATGCGGCCCCTGCGGGGGCCTTTTTCTTTATTGACAAAGAACCGAAAAGGCGATAGTGTATTTTTCGATCCACTCTCAGAACCGGCGTTTTAACAAACGAAACAATAATTGTTCAAGGAGGTCGATAGAATGTCCCGCTTTGTCACATTCGGAGAGATCATGCTTCGGCTCACTCCCCCCGATCACGAA
>JAPXRK010000162.1:0-4567 GCA_033813575.1 Synergistales bacterium | reverse complement strand
GGTAAAGGAGATGCTCCGGGGGTGGGCCTCCTGGGGCGAGTTGTGGGTGAAGCCCATGATGTTCGCCTGGGGAATGACGATGAGCCGCCCCCTGGAAACCTTCGCCCGTTCGAGGAACAGGGTTGCGGTCACCATGGACGCGGGCTCCGTGGGGTGGGTGCCCCCCATGATCAGCACGGTTCCGCCGGGTTCCGTTCCTTCCTGTATGTAGACAGGGGTATCCGCCGGGGTGTCCTTGATGCCTCCGAACCACTCGGAGAGCAGGTGCTTCTGGAAACCCGGGGCGGGAACGAAGAGATCATCGGCCCACATGGCGCGAAAACCTCCGGCGGCGAGCGCCGAAGCGCCCAGGGCCAGGGCGAGAAGGAGCAAGGCGGTAAAGGGTGTTCCTTTCAGCTTCATCTTCCTTCCCTCCCTACTTGATCATCAGCAGGCGCAGGACCAGCGGAATGACCACAAGCGCCGCCGTGGCCTGTTTCCAGAAGTCCTTCTCCCGAAACTGGCAGCTGACCACGAGAAGAAGAATGAAGAGGACTATTGCCCGATAAACATATGTCATGTCCGTTTCCTCCTAAGGCAGCCAGCCCATGATGGTGTTCGCGTTGAGGATCACCACGACGGCCCACCCTGCGGTGACGACCGCCGGAACGATGCAGAACTTCAGCACCTTGAAATAGTTCTCCTCGCCGACGACCTGGGCAGCGAAAATTCCGGCGAGAGCCGTGGGGGGCATGAGATCCCCGAGGCCCGCAAGAAGGCTGAGCGCGGAGCCGACCATGATCTCGTTCTGTCCGAGGAGGGCCAGGAGAAAAGGGACTCCCAGCACCGAGGCGGCACCGAAGGCCGACACGGCTCCGAAAAGGGGGATCGATGTGGCAAGCCCGAGGTACATGAGCCATGCAGGCAAGGCGAGGACCGACACCACAATGAATCCCTGGACTCCGACCAGGGTCATGATCTGGATGAACATGCCGACTCCCATGAGGATGCCCAGCACGGGGATTGCGTCATTGACGGCTTCCCGGGAAGCTTCGAGAAAATTCAGCCGCCTGCCGGTGAAAAGGGCGGACAGGGCGGCAAGAAGAAAATTCAGAGGCATCCCCAGGGAGGGCCAGGTTCCGGGAAGGAACTGCTCTCCCGTCATGAGGACGGCCAGGACTATCACCGGCAGTACGAGCCTGAACGACAGCGGGGCCTCCTCCATCCGGCGCAGTTCTTCCTCAAGGAGGGAGGATTCCTCGCCGACGCCTTTTCTCAGGTCGGGATAGACCAGCAGAAGCGCTGAAAAGACCGCGAGGGGAAGGGTGCAGACAAGAAGAGGCAGAGCGAAACCCACATAGGGCATGTCGATGCCTCCGCCGATGATCATGGCGGGTATGTTCACCGGAGGGGCGATCATCCCGTAGATGGCGCCCATGGCGATGGCGGCTGCGGTCTTCACGGCCGGGACGCCGAGCTTTATCATGACCGGTGCCACGAGGGCCCCCGTGGTGAGAACGGCCGCTGTGGAAGAGCCGGTGATCATCCCGGGAACCATGATGATCACCATGAGTCCGAGGCTGAGAAGAAGGGGCCTGTTCCTGAAGGTGCGGATGACCCCTGCCGCCAGGCTTTCCAGCAGCCCCGTCTTCTGCACCGACTTCATGAAAATCATGGCGGTGGCAATGATGAGAATGGTATCAAGGTACCCGAAGGTTCCCTCGACAAAATGGCCCAGCGGGAAACCTTCACCTGCCGCGAGAGCCCCCACTGCCGCTGAACCTGCGAGGGCGACGGCGATGGGGAGCTTCAGGGCGAATGCACCGAAGACAAAGCTCCCCACCATCGCAATTGTGTAGAGACCTTCCGGAAAAAACCAGTCCATGGCGGGAGTCCTGTCCGCCTATTTGGCGGAGATTCCCCACTCCGAAAGGGTTTCCCTGAGGGGAACGTCCGTTCCGTTCACGTTGGGAGCCGTGATGATCTTCACGTTTTTGCCCTCCGTCAACTTCTCGAATATCCCGTCGGCGTTGCCTCCATCCACGACGATGACCCTGTCTCCCCAGGGCGCAGCAGCCTCGATGAAAGCATCGGACAGGGTTCCTCTCCGCCCTTCCCCGCCGATATGCATGACAAGAACCTTCACTCCCTGGTCCTTTGCCGCTTTCAGCAGGGCGGACACCCGCTCCACTTCCTGATCCTTGTTGATTCCGGCGGCGCCGAGCCCCTTGGAACTGCCTCCGACCACAGCCACCAGTACCTTCCGGCCACCAAGGGCTTCGGCCTTCAGCAGAGGCTCGCTGTCGGCATTGATCTTCATCTTCCGGAGAACCACCCTCACCATCATGACGTCGGGGCTCTGCCCTACGGACGTGAGCACAACGTCCGCCGAGAAGGCGGCCCCCGCCGCAGCGAGCAAAAGGAGCGCCGTCAGCGCGATAAACAGTCTTTTCATGTCGATTCCTCCTTCTTGTAACGGTTAGATTCATCTTGAGATACTGAATAGAGTGTACCCTTTTACAGTTTCATGTCTATATTTCTTATCATTCTTATCGGCATAACGGGAAATGCTGTTTTCTATGGTACTATTCAACCTGCAGCTCCATCGAAAAAAAGGAGGTTTCCATGCTTTCCGCCAACGTCAGGAGCGTCAGGGGGATGCTCGGTATTTTTTCAGTTCTGCTTGCGGCCGCCATGGTCCTTTTCCCCGTTCTCCTCGGGATACTCAATTTCCGGGATTCCTGGCTGCAGACGGCACGGGACATGGAACAGGCGCTCGGCATGCAGGCCGATTTCATCCGCAAGTGGTTCGTCTTCCACCAAAACGACTTTCGATCGATTTCCCATCTTTCCTCAGTCAACGCAAGGGATCTCGACAGAATGCACCTCGACTTCACCTATTTTTCCAAATCCTGCGCAAATTTCGACTCCATGGTCTACGTGGATACCTCGGGTGTCCCTCTTGTCCACAGCGACCTCAGCGGACCGGGAAGGACAGGGTTCTCCGTGGCTGACAGGCCTTATTTTCTCGCGGCGAAGAAAGGGCAGGGACACATCACCAACATTCTCACGGGCAGAAACTCGGGCAAGCCCGTCGTGATCATATCCGTTCCTCTTCTTGGGAAAGAGGGCTTTCAGGGATTGATTTTCGGCTCCGTCTCCTTTGACACCATTCTCTCGACCCTGAATACTGCACCCTTCCGCACCACGGGAAACTTTCTGCTTTTCAATTCAGGCGGGGCCGACGGTACGGCGAGGCTTGCGGGCATTTCCCGGGAAGAAGCCGGACAGCTGGAGGCTCACGAAGAGAAGATCATTCTGTACCGCGACGGAGAAGGAATACAGTGGATCGCCAGGGGAACCTCCATCCCCGAATATGGGCTGACCGTCGCCGTGCGGATGGAGTTCCGGGAATTTCTTGCCCCATACCTTGCGGGACTGGCTTATTTCGGCGGGGCATCGATTCTCCTCCTGGCAGCCTCCCTCCTGATCTCGGGCATACTGTACCGGAAAGTGAACTCCTCGCTCAGCCTTCTTCTGGAGGCGGTGGAACAGACGGGGGACGGGAAATACTCCCCCCTCGATCCCCTGACGCTCGAGAACGCTCCCCATGAGATGAAAAAACTGGGAGGAGCATTCAATATCATGGCACGGTCACTGAAGAACAAGACGGAAGAACTGGAATTCAGATCTTTCCACGACGAACTGACGGGGCTCTACAACAGATCCTATTTCGAGGACACCCTTGCCCGCCTCGGAACGGGACGGTTCGACCCCGTCACGGTGGTGATGTGCGACGTGAACGGGCTCAAGCTGGTGAACGACACCTTGGGGCACAAGGCGGGGGATGGCCTCCTCAGGGCCGCGGCGGATGTTCTGCGGAAAAGCGTCAGGCAGAGCGACATTGTCGCCCGCATCGGCGGGGACGAATTCGCAGCCCTTCTGCCAGAGGATGAAAACGGAGAGGCCGGAAGGCGCTTCCCGGGGAAGCTGGCGTCGAACATCAGGGAGTACCGGACCGGCGACGATGCCCTCCCCCTCAACATCTCCTGGGGCACAGCCTCGGGGACGAGGGACGAATCTTCGGTTGAATCGCTTGTCCAGGAAGCGGACAAGCGGATGTACGTTTTCAAGCAGACCCACCGGCCGTCTTCCAGAAAAGATGTCCTTGACTACCTTTCCGAAAGGATTGCCCTCGTCAGGAAGGACTCCAGGGACAGGCACATGGCCGCGTGCGCCGCTCTCATGGAGATTTTCGCCGCGTCACGGAGTGAATTCTCCCCCGAAAAAAGGGCGTATCTTGTGAAACTGGCCCGGAACCATGATCTTGGCTTTACCGAGATTCCCAGGGAGATTTTCGATAAGCCGGGCCCCCTCACGGAGGAGGAATACGAGGTCGTAAAACGTCACCCCGAAAGAGGCTCTCATATCGTCTCCCTTTTTCCTGACCTTTCGGACCTGAAGGAGGATATACTGCTGCACCACCGCTGGTGGAACGGAGCGGGGTACCCGGAAGGCGACGGCGGAGAGGCCCTTCCTGAAGGGGCACGGATCATGGCCGTGGTGGACGCCTATGAAGCCATGACCG
>JAPXRK010000161.1:0-4692 GCA_033813575.1 Synergistales bacterium | reverse complement strand
GTGCGCTCACGAGCACCGACGACCGCCCGAACTCGGCACCGCATGCGGTCGGTGAGGTCGCATCCGGTGCCGAGTTCGGGGTGGAGGTAACGGCCGAAGACCTGCTCGTACTCCTTTTCGTCGAAAAGGCCGCCTTTCAGCCTGCCGCTCCTGAGGAAAAACTCCCGGGGATCCATGACGAGGTTGCCCACCTCGTCGGCAGGGTAGGAAAGAAGAATGTGGACCTTCCCCCGGACGCCCCGCAGGATGCCTTTCAGGATCTGCCCGAACCGGTTCCTGCTGAGGATCGGGAACAGGAGAGCCACGTCGCCCTCCGGCACCTTGCGGCGGACGTCCTCCGCTATGTCCTCCAGGGTGGCGTAATTGCCCTGGGCCCTCGCCAGGAGAGATTCCGTAGCGCCCACGATGTCGCGGTCACGGAGGGGAAAGGGATCGCGGGGACACTCCGATGCTTTGATCAATTCCGAGGAAACGATATCAACGAGGTCTGCACCCCGGGAAATGACGGGGAGACGAATTCCCCGCGAAACGGCGCCGATGCAGCGCATGGGTCCTCATTCCTTCCGAAGAGGGTGTGTGGATGGCTGCAGGAACGGCGTCCCGCGCCGCCGATATTGTATCATTTTTCCGGTACCCGACAAAAGAAGGAAATTCCGCCGGGAAAAGGATCGTTCCCCCGCGTTCAGGGAAGAGAGGCACGGATCGAAGCGGCCGTTTCGACCCTGGCGAAAGCGCTGAGAGCTGCGAGGAAGGCCGCCTGGACATGATCCGCGGGAACGACAGTCTCTCCGAAGGCAAGAGATCGTGTCGCGCAGGCATCCCCGGCAAGGGTGCAGTTGAAGGCCAGGTCAGCGGCAGCCCGGACCGTGGTGTCGATGCACATGTGGGTCATCATGCCCGCGATGACCAGCCGATCGGGATTCAGTTCCCGCAGACTGTCAAGGAGCTGGGTTTCCCGGAAGCTGTTGGGGAAATGCTTGACGAAAACAGCCTCTCCGCCTTCAGGGAGGACACAGGGGCGGATATCCGCGCCCTTCGTTCCGGGCAGAAAAAAAGTCGATCCCGGCCGGGCCGAAACATGGCGGACATGAATCACCGGGAGCTTCCGGCTTCTGAAGGCGGAAAGAAGTTCGGCAGCTTTCCCGCCCGCCGCTTCGCTCCCGTCGAGTTCCATGGCCCCTCCGGGGAAATAGTCGTTCTGGATGTCAACAAGCAAAAGGACAGGGTTCATTAGGCACCTCCGGCATCATTATGCCGCCCGCTTCGGGCGGAACCGGTTTCCATTATACGCCCTTGTTCGTTTCGGTCAGGAAGGATCCGGACGGGAGGAGAAGGAATTCAGTTGCTTTTTTTCAGCCTGTCGAGCTCCATTTTCAGGCGCCCGATTTCCTGGTAGAGCGCAGCCGATGGCTCTTCCAGGTTCTTTTTCATCTGTTTCCCCGAAAAAACGAAAGCGGCATTTGACTGCAGCTTCTTTTTCCATCTGCATATCTGTTCGGGAGACACGCCGAATTCCCGAGAAAGCTGGGCAAGCGTCCTGTCTTCCTTGCACGCCTCAAAAGCGACCTGGACCTTGAATTCGGCAGAATACCGTGTGGACATCCCGTAATTCCTCCCGGCATGGCTGACCCTGAACGGGAACATCCATAACCGGACCTTGCACCCGGACTACAAAAAGGCCTCCCGGGCAAAACCAGCCATGGAAACGGAAGGGCATGCCGGCCCCAAATGTACTGCCTCGCCGGCACACTCCGGCCAAGATTACATATCCCGAACAGTCAGAACCAATACAGCCTGCCCCGCCCCGGGTGCAAGGCTGTTGTTGCCCGTCATTTTCACCGTCCCCCTGCCGCCGGCGCCGAAAACCCCCCGAACACCCGTCAGGAGGTCGACCTCTCCGGTTCCGAGAGCCTGGGGTCCGGTGGACCGCCCTTCCCTCGGTGAAGTTATCTCCACCGTCAGCGACAGCCCTGCCGGCAGCGGCGACACAAGACGCCCCGTAAGCTTTCTCGGCGTGGCCCCGGTGGAGGAAAGGTGAAAAGAAAAAGCACTCACCCCCGGTTTTCCGCCGATCATGGCGGCCATGGAGACGGAAGTGTTCGTGAGATGGACCCCCCGGAATTCCGGAATGGTCACTTCCAGGGAGAGAGCGGCCGATTCCGCCGCCTCCGAGGGGAAATCCATGGCCCCCAGCAGAAGCGTCCCCGCGGCGCACGCGAGAAGAATCGAAAGAATCTGAAGCGATCCGGAACCAGCCTGAGAAATCTTCATTGTGCCCTTCCCCTTTCCCCGAGGGTTCATTTCTTTTTTCCGGAAGAGGACGTCGTAACGGTGCCGCTGTCGATAAACTGTATGGTCCGTTTCTTCTGGAAAATGTGATTCACCATCTCCACCACGTCCCCCGGCGCCAGTTCCATGGTCTTCGACTCGGTCTCGAACTGGTAGCCGGCGGGGATGCCTGCCTCGTAAAACTTCAGCTGCCAGTTCCCGGGGCGGATGTTGTCGAACACGAACTCCCCGTTCATGTCGGTGGAACGCCTGACCGTCTGGTCCTCCATGGACAGCTCCACCAGTATGTGGGCCAGGCTGACAGGCTTGGCGCCGGATTCCGTCGCCGGCGGTCCCCCGGGACCTTCCTTTCCGCCATCTCCCGTTCCTCCCCCCCGGAGAGCGACCCTTCCCCTGAAAATCGCTCCCTTGGTTATGCCGATATCCATGGAGACGGGTTTGGGCCCTCCCGTGATCTCGAGGGAGATGGGGTACTTCTGCACCGTGGTGAAACCGTAGCCGATGGACTTGGGGTCGATCATGACCCGGTAAAATCCGGGTTCCAGGGCGGGGAAGAGGAAAATCCCGTCCTTGTCCGTCACCACGGCTTCGGTCCCTACCCTGACAACAATGTCAGGAAGCCCCGGCTTTTCCGGATTCATGGAGTCGAACACCTTGCCCCTGAGAATCCCCACGTTCGTCTTCTTCACCGTTTTGATGCCTATCGGTATCTGGTAGGCAAGACGGTATTCCGTTTCATAATCGTCCCTGGAAACTTCCAGGGTAAGAAGCCGCTCTTCCGTCATCTCGTAGGTGGCTATAAAGTCGAACTGGTTTGAAAGCATCTCCGCGTTGTCCCCGATGCCGGACCGCGTATAGGCCAGGGAGAGGGTGAGCCGGGGAGATGCCCTCCAGAAGACGGATCCTCCGAAACTGCTCGACCCCCTGAGAAGGTAACTTTCGCTCAGGACATCGTTGTCGCCGAGGTTCCAGAAAAAGCTCAGGGTGAGGTTGGGCGATGGGAAATAACTCACGAGGAAATTCACGTTCCAGGCCGATTCCGACACCCCGGTGAGATGATTGTGCTGGTTGCTGAACCGGGGCTCCACGGACCAGTTTATCTGGCCGAAATTCCGGCCGAACCGGATCCAGTACGATGTCTCCGAATAATCGAAGTTTGCGGGAGCAAGCCTGTCGATCCGTCCGAAATCATCAAAGCCGACCATGAGAAACCAGCCGTTCTGCATGGAGAAATCCAGGGTCGCCTGCACCAGGTTCTCGGACGTGGCCGTATCCGACTCCCCCGGCCTGCGGTCGAGATTGTTCTCGTAGGAGGACGCTCCTATCCCCAGCCTCATTTTCGGTCCCACCGGCAGGCTCACCGATGCGTTTTCATAGTCGTAGCTGTGGAAATACCCCCAGTAGTCGGCGCCGGCATGGGTCTTCCCCAGGGAATAGGACATCTTCCCCGCCGTCATCCCCCGCCATAAAAAGCGGTAGGCATCGTCGTCGTTTTTCGCCCCGGGCCGGTCAGTGCTGCTGCGCCCGTACTCAACTTCAAGCGTGCTGTTCTTTCCCGTCCTGAACCGCCCTTCCAGGCTCCAGAGCTTGTCCTCGGCTTCCGGTTGGCTGCTCGTGGCCTTTGTCTCGGACTGGGCTACGTTCAGGCGGAGAAAAGAATCATCCCCGAGGGAACGCTGCAGGTAAAATCCCCTGTCGATCCAGTCCTCTTCCCCGGCCCTGTCCCTCACGTAGAACAGGCCTGCGGACATGTTCCCTCCGGCCATGGACTTGAAATCCACCCCGAACCCCCTTCCGTAGGAAGAGTAAATGGTCAGGGGGGAAACGCCGTAGGGCTGATCCCCCATCAGTATCCCGAGAGAACGGCTCGAATAGTTCATCCAGTACTCGTCGGTCCTGCTGAAGAAGGTGGAATCGTCCACATCGGGCCCCCGGAAGGAAAAGGAAAATTGCTGTTCCCCCTCTTCATCGAGGGTTCCCGCTCCTTTCCATTCGAAGGACGGTCGGATGTCTCCTTCAGCGGTTCTCGCAGCCGATACGGTGAACGTCGAAGGGAGGATATGGTAGGGTTCCGGTTTTTTGAAGAGGGCGGGCACGACCTCCAGGAGGACAGTAGTGGAGACGGCCTCCTCTTTTTTCCCGTCCTTCTCGATTTCCGCCGTTATCTGGATGACGGTGACAGTCCCCCGGAATCCGGGGTCGATCTTTCCCGAGACGGAAATTGCCGCCCCTTCCCCGGGCCCGAGTGAAACTTCCGATGGAGCCGCCAGTGCAGGTGAGTTCGGATCCGTGTTCTTCGCCCTTATCAGGAACGTGCGGGGGATGTTGCCCGAATTGACCAGCCGGGCGGAAAACTCGTATTCCTCCCCCGCCATGAGCGATGCCGGAGGGTTCTCCACCATC
>JAPXRK010000160.1:3894-4728 GCA_033813575.1 Synergistales bacterium | reverse complement strand
GGAGATACCTGAAGAGGCCCGGCGGCGGGCGGCCTTCCTGCAAAGGGAGCTCGCCCGCCACGGGCGCCTCTATTACGTGGAGGACGCCCCCGAAATTCCCGACGACGAATACGACGCCCTCTACCGTGAGCTTGTGGACCTCGAGACTGCCTGGCCGCAGCTCGCATCCCCCGAATCGCCCACGAAGCGGGTCGGCGCGAAGGCGAGCGAACGGTTCGAGAAGGTTCCCCTCTCGGTGCCCATGCTCAGCCTGGACAACGCCCTGAACGGGGAGGATCTGGACGGCTTCCTGAACCGCACGGCCCCCTGGGCGGCGGAAGGCTATGTCTGCGAGCTGAAGATCGACGGACTCGCCGTTTCCCTCACCTACGAGGACGGCGCCTTCGTCCGGGGAACGACCCGGGGCGACGGGCGGGTGGGGGAGGACATCACCGCCAACCTCAGGACCATCCGCACCCTTCCCCTCACCCTGTCAGACTTTCCCCGGGGCCGGGTGGAGGTCCGGGGCGAAGTGCTCCTTGAGAGGAAATACTTCGCCGCCCTCAACGAAGAACGGGAGGAGCGGGGAGAGCCCCTCTTCGCCAACCCCAGGAACGCCGCCGCCGGGAGCCTCCGGCAGCTCGACCCCGCAGTCACCGCCGGAAGAAGGCTTTCCGTCTACCTCTATTCGGTGGTTTCCCCCGAACGGCTTGAACTCTCCTCCCAGAGGGAAATCCTCGAATGGCTCTCCCGAACCGGCCTTCCCGTCCAGAAGGCCTGGCAGTTCTGCCCCGGCGGAGATGCCGTGAAAGAGTTCGTCGCCTCCTGGGAAAAGGGGCGGTTCTCCCTTCCCTA
>JAPXRK010000160.1:0-3884 GCA_033813575.1 Synergistales bacterium | reverse complement strand
GCGAAATGGGCTCCACCTCCCACGCTCCCCGGTGGGCCGTCGCCTTCAAGTATCCCCCGGAGGAAAAGACCACCCGCCTGACCGACATCCTCGTCTCCGTGGGCAGGACCGGGGCCCTCACCCCCGTGGCCGTTCTCGAGCCCGTGACTCTCTCCGGCTCGGTGGTCCGGCGGGCGAGCCTCCACAACGAGGACGAACTCCGCCGGAAGGACCTCCGGATCGGGGATCTGGTCCGGGTCCGGAAGGCCGGGGAAATCATCCCGGAGGTTCTCGGCGCCGTGACGGAGCTCCGGAACGGAACCGAGCGGGAATTTGCCATGCCTGATTCATGCCCGTCCTGCGGCTCCCCCGCGGTGCGGCTCGAAGGCGAGGCGGCTCTCCGGTGCATGAACAGGGCATCCTGTCCCGCCCAGCTCAAGGAGGGGATCCGCCATTTCGCCTCCCGGGGCGGCATGGACATCCGGGGCCTGGGCGACAGGCTGGTGGAGCAGCTCGTGGACAAGGGGATAATCCGCACCGTTTCGGATCTGTACCGTCTTCCGGCGGAAGCGGCCGCAGGTCTCGACAGGATGGGGCCCAAGTCGGCGGAGAACCTGGTCAACGCTGTCGCCGCGTCGAAGGAGCGTCCCTTCTCCCGCCTCCTCGCTGCCCTCGGCATCCGGTTCGTGGGTGCCCGTGGAGCGGAAATCCTGGCGGAGGCCTTCCGGGACGTGCAGACCCTCAGCGGGGCCCCGGAAGAGGCCCTGGCGGCTGTGGAGGGCATCGGGCCCGTCATGGCGGCCTCCATCAGGTCCTTTTTCGCCCGGGAGCAGAACAGGAAACTGCTGGAGGAACTGGCGGAGCTCGGTGTCCGGGGCGCCCTTCCCACAGCGGAAGAACAGCCCGGGGAGCAGGGTCCCCGGTTCCTCGAGGGAATGCGCATCGTCTTTACCGGCGAGCTGGAATCCCTGACCAGGAGCGAGGCGGAAGCCCTCGCGAAGGCCGCCGGAGCGGCATGTTCCTCCAGCGTGAGCGGCAAGACATCCCTGGTGGTGGCCGGCAAAGAGGCGGGAAGCAAGCTCGCAAAGGCCGCCGCCCTCGGGGTGCGTATCGCGGGAGAAGAAGAATTTCTCGAAATGATCCGCAACGGAAGGACTTCCTGAAGACCTCTTCAAGAAATACCCCACCGGTCGTTTCGTCGAACAGGAGGCAAAACCAATGACGATCAGCGAAAAGGACGTTCGGCACGTGGCCGGTCTCGCCAGGCTGCGCGTGGAGGAGCAAGAGATAGAACCCCTTGTGCGCCATTTTGAAGCCATCCTGGGCCATTTCGCCGCCCTTTCCAAGGCCCGGGAAGAAGGGCGGCTGAACCTCGACGGGGTGGACCCCTTTCTCTTTTCCGAGAGGGAAGCCCCTCCCCTCCGGGAGGACGAGCCCGTCCGGTCCGCCGTCCGGGATGACGTGCTGGCAGCCGCCCCGGAGCGGAAGGACAGCTTCTTTGTCGTTCCCCGGATTCTCGAGGAGGAGTAGGCCATGGAGCTTTTTGCCCTCTCCGCCGCGGAGATGGTCCGCGGGATAAAAGAAAAAGATTTTTCGGCGTCGGAGGTATTCGCCTCCTGTCTTTCCCGGATCGAAGCCCTTGAGCCTGAACTGTCGGCCCTGCTGGCTCTCACCGCAGGCAGGGGACGGGAAGAGGCGGCCCGGGTGGACGGAATGATCGCCCGGGGCGGCGAGCCGGGACCCCTTGCGGGCGTGCCCGTGGTTCTGAAGGACAACATGTGTCTCCGGGGAGTTCCGGCGACCTGCGCCAGCAGGATCCTCGAGGGATGGATCCCCCCCTACGACGCGAAAGCTGCGGAACTTCTCGCCGGGGCCGGGGCCGTCTTCGCCGGAAAGGCCAACATGGACGAATTCGCCATGGGAAGCTCCACGGAGTTCTCCGCCTTTCACCCGACGTCCAACCCCTGGGATACCGGCAGGGTGCCGGGAGGCAGCTCCGGGGGAAGCGCAGCAGCCGTGGCGGCGGGATATGTTCCTCTCGCCCTCGGGAGCGATACCGGAGGGTCCATACGCCAGCCTGCCTCCTACTGCGGCCTCTACGGCCTCAAGCCCACCTACGGCCTTGTGAGCCGGTGGGGCCTCGTGGCCTTCGCCTCGTCCCTCGACCAGATCGGTCCCTTCGCCCGCACCGTGGAGGATCTCGCCCTCCTGCTCTCGGTCATCGCCGCACCCGACGCACGGGACGGAACGTGCAGCCGCAGGGAGCGCCCGGACTACACGGCCCCACTGGCCGCTTCTTCCCTCCGGGGAAAGAGGATCGCCGTGGTGAAGGAGCTTGACGCCATGCGCTCCTCCGTGGACTCCGAGGTGCGCCGGGTCCTGGAGAACACCCTGAATCTCTGCCGGGACGAGGGGGCGGAGATCGTGGAGGTCTCCCTTCCCGTCTCCCTCGAGTTCGGCCTGCCCTGCTACTACATCCTTGCCCCCGCAGAGGCCAGCTCGAATCTCGCCCGGTTCGACGGCGTCCGGTACGGCCTTTCCCGCAGGGAGGACTCCCTGCTCGACCTTTACTTTTCCACCCGGGGTGCCGGCTTCGGCGCCGAGGTGAAGCGGAGGATCCTCACGGGGACCTACGTGCTCAGCTCGGGGTACTACGACGCCTATTACCTCACGGCCCAGAAGGTCCGCTCCCTCATGAAGGCCGAGTTTCGGAAGGCCTTCGGGAGGTGCGACCTCATCGCCCTGCCCACCGCCCCGACGCCCGCCTTCAAAAAGAGCGAGCTGGTGGACGATCCCGTCCGGATGTACCTGGCCGACGTGTTCACCCTTCCGGTGAACCTTGCCGAACTTCCGGCCCTGTCCCTCAACGGGGGGTTCACCGGCGGGGAAAAACCCCTTCCCGTGGGCGTCCAGTTCATCGCGCCCCAGTGGGGCGAGCCCGAACTGCTGAACGCGGCGGCGGTCCTGGAGCGGCGCCTCGGGAAGGCGCCCATAGCGCCCCTGGGTGCAGCGGCGGAAGGAGGGAACTCCCGATGACTTCCCGGTACATCCCCGTCATCGGCCTGGAAATCCACGTGCAGCTTTCCACGGCCACGAAAATCTTCTGTCCGTGCTCCACGGACTACATCGGGGCGGAGCCAAACACCAACGTCTGCCCCGTGTGCCTCGGCCTCCCCGGGAGCCTTCCGGTGCTGAACAAAAAGGCTGTGGAACTGGGCGTCCGGGCCGGACTGGCCCTGTCCTGCACCATCAGGAATCATACGGTCTTCCACAGGAAGAACTATTTCTACCCCGACCTGCCCAAGGCCTACCAGATCAGCCAGTACGACCTTCCCCTCGCCGAGGGGGGGGAGATTTACATTCCCGGTGACGACGGCAGGCCGCGGCGGATCCGCATCACCAGGCTCCACCTCGAGGAAGACGCCGGAAAACTGGTCCACTCGGCCGCCGACGGCCGCCTCGAAGGGGCCGCCTTTTCCTTCGTGGACTACAACCGGGGCGGCGTTCCCCTGGCGGAGATCGTCTCCGAACCCGACATCACCTCGCCCGGGGAAGCTCGGGAGTACGTCGCCCGCATCCGCCAGACGGTGCGCTACCTCGGCGTTTCCGACGGCGACATGGAGCGGGGGTCCCTCCGGGTGGACGCCAACGTGTCGGTGAAGCCGGCCGGCTCTGCCCGGTACGGCACGCGCACCGAGCTCAAAAACATGAACTCCTTCCGGAACGTCCAGAGGGCGCTCCAGTACGAGATCGAGCGGCATATCGAAATCATCGAGTCGGGAGGCGAGGTGGTACAGGAGACCCTTTTGTGGGACCCCTCGCGGGGTGTCACCGTATCCATGCGATCGAAGGAGGAGAGCCACGACTACCGCTACTTCCCTGAACCCGACCTCGTGCCCGTAGAG
>JAPXRK010000159.1:0-4745 GCA_033813575.1 Synergistales bacterium | reverse complement strand
TCTCGTCCCCCTCCGGGCCGACGATGGAATGAACGTAGGTTATCTCCGCTCCCGGAGCGTCGTGCCGTGCCGTCCGGACCCGGATGTCCCCCCGCCCCTCCGTGGGGCGGAGGTATTCGGCATCTACCCTGACGAGGGAACGGGACAGGGCCGTCTCCTCGGGGACCGCCTCGGCGGCCCACGAGAAGTAGACCGCGTTGTTCACGTGGTTGTTCCTGTCCAGGTCCCAGCGGCGGACGGAAAAAGAGCGCTCGTCCGCCCGGTCCGGGACGGGAGGGATTTCCGGAAACTCCGCATCCATGGGGCAGGATTCCTTGACGTAGAAATCAGTGGTATGGCGGTCCAGCCGGAGAGGACGCCCCCGCTCGAGATCGATGAGGATCCAGCTCGTGTCAGCAGACGCCACGGGCCCCTTTTCATCCCGCACGGTGAACGCCCTGACGGAATGAAGGTTCCTGATGGGCCCGTGCCAGGTCTTCACCGTAAGGGTGCTTTCGTACTCCGGGTACCGTTCCATGGAGACCCTGTACCTTCTGAGCACCCAGCTGATCCCTTTCGGGAGCAGGTCCGACACCGTCATGGACATGCGGCGGGCGTCCCGGTCCGCCATGTCCTGGAGGATGTCGAGGAGCACCGGAAGCTTCATCCGGCCGTGGGGGCCTATGCCGGCGTAGGGGATGGAATAGGGCGCTTCGAACATGGGATCATCTCTTTCTTCAGTGAATGTTATTCGACATCTTTCAGATTCCCGTCGTCAAGGGTATGGTATCCTGGCCAGCTCATGGCCTTCGCGACCCTGGCCTCGGGATTGAGGGTCACCCCTTTGAGCACGGCGTCCCGGAACACGGGATACCCGGTACGGTCCACGATGTAGCCGATATGTTCCTTGACAAGGTTCCGGAGAATATGTGCATCGACGTAATCCAGGGTGTTCCGGATGACCCTGAGGATCACGTCTTCGGTGACTCTGTCGAGGAAGGGCATGGCGAGCCTCGGGTTTTTCTTTCCGGTGCGGCCCATGATGAGCAGCCGGTAGAGGCTCCCGGGGCGGCGGGTCCACGCGCCGGTGGGGCAGGCGAGGACGCACTCGCCGCAGCCGATGCACCTCCGGTCGTCTTTCACCACCTTGCCGTCCTTCATCTTCAGCGCGCCGGTGACCTTCTGGGTACAGGCCTTCACGCAGGCCTCGCACCCGATGCACCGGCTGTAGTCGTACTCGGGCCGGCAGATGGTAATGATGCCGAAATCCTGCATGTGGGCCTTGATGCAGTCGTTTGGGCATCCCGTGACGGCGATCTTCGTGTGGAAATCATTGGGGTAGACCAGCGCCTCCAGCTTCCCGGCGAGGGCCGTGGTGTCCCCGTTGGCGAAGGGACAGAACCACGCCCCCACGCAGGCGGAGATGTTTCTCATTCCCGCCGCCGGGTAGCCTTTCACCGGATCCTCTATCTTTACCCCGTAGGGCAGCTCCAGCTTTTCGATAAGAGGAACGAGGGCCGCGTTCACCTCGGGCATGCGTTCGAAGGGGATGTTGGGGATCTCGAAACCCTGCCGTATGGTGATGTGGAGGCTGCCGTCGCCGAACGTATCCGCGATGTCCGCGATGATCCGCATCTCTTCGGCGCCGAGGTGCCCTCCGGGGACACGGACCCGGACGGCGGTGGAATTCCGCATCTTCGTGATGCGGAAGGCGTTCTTCGTCACTTTTTTCCGGTTGAGGTCGAGGGACATGACGTTCACCTCTCAGTCGATGAGCCGGGAGGCCTTCGTGTAGTTGAGCACAGGGCCGTCAAGGCAGATGTAGGTGGAGTCGATCTTGCAGTGGCCGCACTTGCCGAGGCCGCAGGACATGAGCCGCTCGAAGGAGACCCAGATGTTTTCCTCCGGTACCCCAAGGAGACGGACCTCCGCAGCGGCAAACTTCATCATCACGGGAGGGCCCACCACCACGAACTGCACGTCTCCAGGGTCGGAAAGGGCAAGCTTCCGTATGTGCTCCGTGACCAGCCCCACGGGACCGTTCCACCCCTCCTGGGGCTTGTCGATGGTGACGAGCACATCCCCCCGCTTCCGCCACTCCTCCACCTCGCCGGAAAAGAGGATGCTCTCCCGGTTTTTGAACCCGGCGATCACCCGGAGGGACCGGAGGGGAAGGGCGCCGTCCAGGGCCTTCCGGATGAGGGGGCGGACAGGGGCCGTGCCGGAGCCTCCCGCCACGATGACGAGATTGGAATCCTGCAGTACGTCCAGCGGGAACCCCACGCCGTAGGGTCCCCGGATGAAGAGATTCTCTCCCTTCCGCAGGTCCTGCAGGGCATTCGTCAGGCGGCCCACGGCCCGGACGGTGAACTGGATCCAGTCCGCACCGTAGGCGCTGATGGAGAGAGGGGCCTCGCCGATCTTCGGCAGGGAGACCTGGAAAAACTGGCCCGGCGTCATATCGACCGAGGCTTCCACCGTGAGGGTGAATTCGAGGTCCGTCTCGGGAGTGATGGCGGTGATCTTCGCCGGGAACGGCCGGTAGGGATTCTCCTTCATTAAACCTCTCCTCCCTTCAGGGCTTCCGAGACCCGGTTGATGCACTCCGAAAAGGAGATATATTCCGGGCAGACGTCGTCGCACCGGCCGCACCCCACGCACATGTCGCAGCCGAAGCGCTTCCGGAAATCGTAGATCTTGTGGAAGGTCTTGAACCGCATGCGCTCTCCCTTCTTCTTCCGGAAGGAATGGCCTCCGGCCATGTCGGAAAAGCCGTCAAGATGGCATCCGTCCCAGACCCTGCGGCGCTCGCCGCAGTTTCGGCTGTCTGAATAGAACAGGTCGAGGGAGGAGAAGCAGGTGCAGGTGACGCAGGATGTGTTGCACCTGCCGCAGGCGATGCACCGGCTGTCGTACTCGTCCCAGAGAGGAGAGACGAACAATTCCGGAGGCATCTCCTCCACGGCGGGGACGGTCACCTTTTTGACATTCTCCTTCACGAATTCCGGCGCAAAGGAGGACGGGGTTCCCGAGGAGAAAAACTGCGCGAACCGCGGGTCCTTTACTTCCACCTCTACAGAGTCCTCCCCGAACCGAAAGGCGGCGGCATAGTTGTCCGTAGCATTGCTTCCCATGGAGACGCAGAAGCAGTTCTCGAAGGACTCCCGGCACTCGATCATAAAGAAATGGAGCTTCTCCCTCCTGCGGCGGTAATAGGGGTCAGCGGCGCCGCCGTTCTCGAGGAACATGGCGTCGAGGCGACGGAATCCGTTGATGTCACAGGGACGGAGGAAGACGACGGTCTCCCTGTCGTCCTCCAGGGGAGGCTCGGAGAACCGGTCGCCGGTGAAGTAAAAAAGGGTCTCGTCCGGGGGAAAGACTATCTCCTTCGGAGACATGGAGGTTTTCTCCCCGGTTTCCAGGTCGTCGAAGGATTCGAGGGGAGCGCAGGTCACCAGGTCGGTGCCGAAGAACCGCCCCTTCCCCTTCAGCCGCTTCGGTCCCCAGAGGGCATATTTTCCGCCGAGGGTATGAAGAACGGAAGCGAAGCCCTCCCGGGAAAAGGAGAACGACGCCACGGGCTAGGCCTCTCCCTTCCGCTCCAGCCACCTCTGGAGTGCGTCTGTGAGGGACTGGAAATGGCCGATCTCCTCCCTGATCAGGAGATCCACCGCCGTGCCGTCCATTTTCTGCGCCAGGGTATCCTTCACCGCCGTGTAGAAAAAGACGGAGTTCTTTTCCACGGTGATGGCCTTTTCAAGGATGCCGCCGTAGTCATCCCGTTTCTCCATCTCCGCCTCCGGGGTGAAGATGCGGTCTCCGGTCAGCATCCGGAGATAGGATTCTTTTTCCTCCGCCATCTCCCCGGACTGGGGCAACCCCTCCAGGACCTTCCGGAAACGCCCAGCATGAACGCGTTCCATGGACGCCAGCCCCGAGAGCAGTTTTTTTCCTTCCCCCGAAAACCGGGCCGCCGCGTCGGAATAGAACCGGGCTCCCTTCTCCTCCAGGAGTATGGCGGCGCCGAACACATCAGCCGCTGAAAGCGCAACGTTCATGTCATTCTCCCCTTTCGTTCCTCTCATCGTTTCCCGGCTATGCACCGGAAAAACCATGATCCGTCGGGAACATTATACCCGTACCCTCTTCCGGGAAGCTATAATGGGAAAAAAACACGGAGGAAACAGCATGAAACTCCTTCTTCTCGTCCTGATCCTGCTGTCCGCTCCCGGAACCGGAGGCGCGGATCAGCCTTTTTTTGTCCATGCGGTAGCAGCCGGTGAAACCCTTGCGGCCATCGCCGGCAGGTACGGCGCCGCACCGGGGGACGTCGCATCGGCCAACGGACTGGCCGGGGAGGAAAAATTGCCTCCCGCCGGAACGGTCATGCTCATTCCCGGCTCGCCGGAGCACGTGCTCTCCACTCTCTACGAGGCAAAGCGGAGAGGTCTCGGCGGCTGGCCCAAACCCCGGGGGGGCGGGGAATTTCTCGAGCCCCTGGCCCTGCCTTCTTCCGGGGGACAGCAAAACGAGAGCACCCCTCCTCCCCCCACGGAAGGAAATATGGCCGAAGTCCCGGTGAAAGCCGGGGAAACAGCACGGGGGGAACCCCAAGGAGGAACATATACTGTCAGGGCAGGGGACACCCTCTACCGGATCGCGAAAAACGGGGGCATTTCCCTTGCCGACCTGATGGAAGCCAATGGTCTGAACGAAGGATCCGTCATCCGGGCCGGTGACGTTCTGGCCCTTCCACAGCCAATGGC
>JAPXRK010000158.1:0-4748 GCA_033813575.1 Synergistales bacterium | reverse complement strand
CTGCCCGCCCTCGAACCGGCCCCTCAGACCTTCAATGGAAAGGTGGCTGAATTTAGGGAGGCCGCTTTTCTTGCCCCGGGAGAAACAAAACCCGTCCTGGAGATTCCGGAGTTTTCCGTTTTGCCGGGAGAAGCCGCATACCTTGAAGGGGGCAACGGGAGCGGAAAATCCACCCTGGCCTCCATGCTCTCCGGGGCCGTTCCGGAGCACAGGGGCGGCTCCATCGCCGGAGAGGTCCGGGTGCTCGGGGAGGACGTGACAGCGAGGAGCTGCCTCGCCTGGTCGCCGGACGTGCAGACCGTGCAGCAGAACCCCGTCCTCTCCCTCTCCGGATGCACCTTCACAGTCCGGGAGGAGGTGGCCTTCGGTCCGGAGAACCTGGCCCTCCCTCCGGAGGAAATCCGGGCACGGGTGGAGCGAGCCCTCGATCTCACGGGCATCGCCCACCTAGGGGACCGGAACCCGGCATGCCTCTCCGGAGGGGAAGCCCAGAAGCTGGCCCTCGCTTCCGCCCTGGCCATGACCCCCCGGCTGCTGGTCCTCGACGAGGCCTTTTCCCGGATTCATCCCGCCGACCGGCACTCCCTCGCCTCCGTTCTCCGCCGGCAGGCCCGGGAGGAGGGAACAGCTCTTGTAGTCCTCGAGAAGCCGGGGAACGCCTCTTCACCGTGGTTTTCACCGGCAGGGCATTTCCGGGACGGCCGCCTTCTCCCCGGCTCCTCGCCTGTTCTGGTCAAGCGTCAGTCATCAGGTCCTTCTCTTTCTTCCGGAATAAATGATGACCAACCGGTGCTGGTTATCGACGATCTTTCCTTCCGGTGGAAGGGGGAAACCTCTCCCCTCCTCCGGTCGCTGAACGCCGTCCTCCGCCAGGGAGAGCGGGCCGCCCTCACGGGACCGAACGGCGCCGGGAAATCCACCCTTATGCGCCTGTGCGCGGGGCTCGTCGAACCCGAAAAGGGGGCGGTGCTGCTGGGAGGCGTGCCCGTGGCCTCCATGGCTCCCGGGGAACGGGCCGCCCGAATTGGCTTTCTCTTCCAGGACGCCGAACGGCAGATCTTCCACTCCACCGTTGCCGGGGAGGTCCTCTTTTCCCTCAGGAACTCGCCTCTCTCCCAGGACGAACGCATGGAGCGCATGCGGCTGGCCCTCTCTGCGACGGGGCTGTCGGGGAAGGAGGAGAAGCACCCCCTCGACCTGAACGCCGCTGAGCGGAGGATGGTGGCGGTGGCCTCCCTTTCCGTCCGGGAGGGGGATCTCCTGTTGCTGGACGAACCCACCAGGGATTTCGACCCCGAATGGCAGGTCCTGTTCGAGGAGTGGATGCTTTCCCGCCCGGAGGCCATCGTGGCGGTCAGCCACGATCCCGAGTTCGCCGGACGGCTTTTCCCCGCCGCCTGGAGCCTGGACGGCGGCCACCTCACAACCTGATTTTTCCCCATACCCACCGTGTTTTCTGCATAGATTACTGATTTTATAGGAATTAGATTTCCGGGAGTGGAAAAAATACCCATCGTGGTATATTATTTTGCCGTGGAAGTTTATTTGATCGAACATTTCTTTTGAGGAGGCAAAAACCATGGCACAGTTTGTTTTTTCCGTTCCCGACATGTCCTGCGGCCACTGCAAAATGAGAATAACGAAGGCTCTCGAGGAAGCGGGGTTTTCCGCTTTTGACGTTGCACTGGAGACGAAGACCGTGACCGTCGAGGCCGCCGACAGCGACGCCGTTCGGGCCGCCATCGACGAAGCAGGCTATGACGCCGTTCTGAAGCAGTAGACGGTCCGGCCCGACAGTTCACAGACGCCCTTTTTCTTCGCGGAAAGGGGCTTTCCTTTTCCGGAGGTTGCCATGAACGAAACGAAAGAGCAGCAGTTCAAGACGAGCCTCACCGTCACGGGGATGACCTGTGCCACCTGCTCCCGCATGGTGGAGCGGTCCCTGAAGAAGGTGGACGGCGTGGTGTTCGCGGCGGTGAACCTGGCCACCGAGACGGCCTTCGTGGTCTCGGACCGGGAGATTCCCCGGGAAATACTCGAGAGGGCGGTGAAGAACGCCGGGTATGCCGTGTCGAACGAGCGGCCCGAGGACCTGGAGAAGACCCGGTACCTGCGGATAAAGAAGAACCTGGCCCTGTCCTGGCTGGTGACGGCACCGCTCATGACCCTCATGGTGTTCCACATGACGGGGCAGCATGTCCCTCTCTACCACCCCCTGGAGTTCCTGGGCGGGGCCGTGGCGATTTTCTGGGCTGGAAGGGACTCCCTGAAGGGGGCGTGGATCGCCCTCACCCATTTCCACGCCAACATGGACGTTCTCGTGGTGGCGGGTTCCACGGCGGCATGGGCCACGAGCGCCCTCGCCTATTTCGGCCTTCCCGTGGCCTCCTTCGGGGCCGTGGGAGCCATGATCATGGCCCTTCACCTCACGGGGCGGTACATCGAGTCCCATCTCCGGGACAAGGCCTCCAAGGAAATCCGCTCCCTCCTGTCGATCCAGGCCCGGGAGGCCCGGGTGCTGGAGGCCGACGGCCGGGAAATAATGATCCCCATCGAGGCCGTGAAGGAGGAGATGGTGCTCCTGGTGAAGCCGGGGGAACGCATTCCCGCCGACGGTGCCCTGACGGAGGGAGCCACGTCGGTGGACGAGTCCATGATTACGGGAGAATCCCTTCCCGTGGCCAAGGGAAGCGGGGACGACGTCACCGGCGGGTCGCTGAACCTCACCGGCCCCTTCCTGATGAGGACCACCCGGGTGGGAGAGGACAGCTTCCTGGCGAAGATGGTCTCCCTCATCCAGGAAGCCCAGGGGGCCAAGGTTCCCATCCAGGCCTTCGCCGACCGGGTGACCAACTACTTTGTCCCCGGCGTGGCGGCCCTGGCCCTGGTGAGCGCTTTCTTCTGGTACCGGGGTGCGGAACGGTTCGGCTCCTTCCTCGACGGTGCCGGGCAGTGGATCCCCTGGGTGACCTCCGTGCGGGACCCTCTTTCCCTGGCTGTCTTCGCCTTCATCACCACCATCGTCATCGCGTGTCCCTGCGCCCTGGGGCTTGCCACGCCCATGGCCCTTATCACCGGCACCGGGGCGGCATCCCGCAAGGGGCTCATCATCCGCAACGCCGAGGCCATCCAGACGGCCCGGGACGTGTCCGTGGTGGTTCTGGACAAGACCGGCACCATCACCGAGGGAAGCCCCTCCGTCGTGGAGACCGACCTTTCGGCGGACGACCTGGCCGCTGCGGCATCCGTGGAGGCCTTCTCCAACCATCCGCTGGCGAAGGCCATCGCATCGGCTTCCGATGAGCGTCGCCCCGTTGGGGGCGTTGAGGAGATCACCGGCGAGGGTGTCCGGGGAACGGTGGACGGGGTGGAATACTTCGTCGGGAAGCCCGGAGACCCGGCACGGTACGACGAACATCTCTCCATGGGCCGCACCGTGGTGGAAGTCCAGCGGGCAGGAGTGCTCGCGGGCTTTCTCGCCGTGGAGGATCCCCTCCGGGAGGACGCGGCGGAGGGGGTGAAGCGCCTGTCCGACATGGGCATCACCTGCGTCATGGCCACGGGGGACAACGAGAAGACCGCCCGGGCGGTGGCGGCCCGGGTGGGAATTCGTGAGGTCCACGCCGGGGTCCGGCCCGACGGCAAGCTGGACCTGGTGCGGCAGCTCCAGGCCCGGGGAGGCAAGGTCCTCATGACCGGCGACGGCATGAACGACGCAGCGGCTCTCAGGGGAGCAGACATCGGCGTGGCCGTGGGGTCGGGCACCGACCTGGCCATCGACAGCGCCGACATCGTCATCGTCAGGGGCGGCATCTCCCGGCTGGCCGACGCCGTGGCCATTTCGCGGAAGACTTTCACCGTGATCCGGCAGAACCTCTTCTGGGCCTTCGCCTACAACGTGGTGGCCATTCCCCTGGCCATGGCGGCCCTGCTCCATCCCGTCATCGCCGAGGGGGCCATGGCCTTCAGCTCCATCTCGGTGATCCTGAACTCCATGCGGGTGAAGTGAACCCTTTGTTTTCCGGAAAAACCATGATATGGTCATCCCAACGATCTTTTTTAGACAGGGGTGCTTTTTTTGAAGACAGGAAACGTGCTGAGGGAAAACTGGATCGAAATCGTTTTTTTCGCGGCTGCGGCGCTTCTCGGGGGAGGGTATTTTCTGTACGGCGGTTCCATGCTGAGCCCATCGTGGTTCGTGGCCGGGTTTCTTCTCCTTTTTGCCATGATGCTGATGAGGAGCATCTCCGGCTGTTCCGGTCCCGCCGCGACGGTGACTGAATGGATAGCCCGGCTTTCACGGTCCGAGTCCGTGGATCTGCGCCGGACGGTGGATGTGCCCGAGGGGTCGAAACTGAGCTCCGTGGCGAAAGCGCTCAATGCGTTCATTCATTCCATACGGATGCATTTTTTGAGGATTATCCAGGGGCTTCACAGGTTCACGTTCAACTTCTTCCGTCTCGAACGGCAGCTCGGAGATTTCTTCGAGGCATTTTCCGCCATGTCCGCAGAAGTGAAGGAAGGAATAACCTCGGGAGAGACCGTGTCGCACGCCATGGAAAGCCAGTATGCCGCGTCGGAGGAAATTTCCGCCACGGCACAGGGCCTTGCCGGACTGGCGGCTGAACTGAACCAGGCTGTCGCCGTCGTGGGAGACAAGGCCGACGCAGGGACCAGGCGCCTCCGGGAGATGGAGCGGACTTTCTCTTCAGTTGTGGAGCAGACGGAGGCCCTCTCCGGAGAGGCCA
>JAPXRK010000157.1:0-4782 GCA_033813575.1 Synergistales bacterium | reverse complement strand
GGCCGGGGCCGTGGTATCTTCTCCCCAATTCGTTTCCGGGAGGCAGTTGTCATGATACGGAACACACTCAGCCAAAACTGGTGGTGGCGGGCCAAATAGCCTGCCGCCGGTGACCATAAAGCTCGCGAACCAATAAAAAGCGCGCACTTTACGGCCGTGGAGGCAGGTCCCACAAGGGATCTTCTTTCACGGCCCTTTTTGTACCCCAGGCGGGGGAGAGGAGCCGGACAGGTTTCTCTCCCCCGCCTTTTTTTATTCGAAGGAGGGAGCGTCATGTTCGCACAGTATCTTTCACGGGTTATGGAAAAACACCGCCTCGGGAACGCTGAAATGGAAGAGGCCATGGAGCTGGTCATGGAAGGAGCCGTTCCCCCCGTCCAGGTGGCGGCTTTCCTGGCCGCCCTCCGGGCCCGGGGCGAGACCCCGGCCGAGATCGGGGGAGCGGCCCGGGTG
Organism: Synergistales bacterium; assembly: GCA_033813575.1. Taxonomy (GTDB): domain Bacteria; phylum Synergistota; class Synergistia; order Synergistales; family Aminobacteriaceae; genus Aminivibrio. The sequence goes on along the minus strand of JAPXRK010000157.1, from coordinate 4,329 downwards.
CTCCTGCGGAAGGCCAGGACCGTTCCGGTCCGGCCCGGGCTCCTGGTGGACAACTGCGGCACCGGGGGAGACTGCGCGGGGTCCTTCAACATCTCCACCGCGGCTGCCTTCGTGGCGGCAGGAGGGGGAATTCCCATGGCGAAACACGGCAACCGTTCCGTCTCCAGCAGGTGCGGCAGCGCCGACGTGGCCGAGGCCCTGAGAGCGGCCCTTCCCTCCTCCCCGGAGCGGGCGGCGGCGTGCCTCGACGCGGCGGGGCTGGTCCTCCTCTTCGCCCCCCACTTCCACCCCGTGATGGGGAACGTGGCGGAGATCAGAAAAAGCCTCGGCGTGCGGACCCTGTTCAACATCCTCGGCCCCCTGGTCAACCCCGCACCCCTCACCCACCAGGTCATGGGGGTCTTCGACGCAGCCCTCCTTTCCCTGGTCGCCGAGGTTCTCCGGTCCCTGGGGCGGCAGGGCATGGTGATCTCCGGACACGGTGGCTTCGACGAGCTGTCCCTCGGCGGGCCGAACCGGGTTGTCTTCTTCTCCGCCGAAGGCATTCGGGAGGAGTCGGTCTCCCCCGCCGACGGGGGACTGCCCCTGCGGGGGAACGAAGAACTCGCCGGAGGGTCCGCCCCGGAAAACGCCGCCCTCATCGAGGACGTGCTGGCCGGAAAACGGGGCGCCCCCAGGGACGCCGTGGTCTTCAACGCAGCGGCGGTCTTCCTTGCCGCCGGGCGGGCGAAAAACTGGAAGGAAGGAACCGCCCTCGCGGGGGAGAGCATCGACTCCGGCAGGGCGGCATCCGTGCTGGAGAAGGTCAGGGCCTTCGCGGAACCGGTCCGCCGGTCCGCCTGAAAGGAGGAGACACCATGATTCTGGACCGCATACTGAAGCAGAAGCTCGAGGAAACGGCGGAAATGACGAGGCCGTCAAGCCGGATGTCCGACGCCCTCCGGCGCGGCGGACTCTCGGTCATCGGCGAAATCAAGCGCGCCTCCCCCAGCAGGGGAGTCATCAACGGGTCGGTGGATCCCCTGAAGCAGCTCCGGCTCTACGAGCAGGGGGGGGCCGACGCTGTCTCCATCCTCACCGACCGGTCCTTCTTCGGGGGCAGCGCCGACGATTTCCGGTCTCTCCGCCCCCGGACAGCCCTCCCCCTCCTCAGGAAGGATTTCATCCTCACGGAGGTGCAGGTGTACGAAAGCCTCTTCCTCGGCGCCGACGCCCTGCTGCTCATCGCCGCCGCCCTGGAGAGGAAGCGCTTCAGGGAACTCCTGTCCCTGGCGTATTCCCTTGGCATGGAGGTCATCGCGGAAGTCCACACCGGCGAAGAACTCCGGTTCGTCCTGGACACGGAAGCGGATATCATCGGCATCAACAACAGGAATCTCGACGACTTCACCGTGGACATCCGCACCACGGAGCGCCTCATGGAAATCTGCCGGCAGCGGGAGCGGGCCGGGAGCCGGATCATCGTCTCCGAAAGCGGCGTGCGCACCGAAGCGGACGCCGACTTCCTGGCCGAGACGGGGGTGGACGCCGTCCTGGTGGGGGAGGCCCTCATGAGATCGGGTGACCCGTCCGGGCTCATCCGGGCCTTCCGGAAGAAAAGGAGCGTCCGGGCGGCATGACCTACGTGAAGATCTGCGGACTGACACGGAGAGAGGACGTGGAGAGGGCCGTCGAACTTGGTGCCTCGGCCCTTGGCTTCATCCTCGTTCCGGGGAGCCCCCGGCGGCTCTCCCTCGAGGCGGCCGCGGAGCTGGCGTCGGCGGTCCCTCCCCCGGTCTGCCGGGTGGCTGTGATGATGGACCCCGGGCCCGGCGAGGTGCTCGAGGTGGAGCACTGCGGGGCTTTCGACACCATCCAGTTCCACGGTTCCGAGGACCCTTCGCTGCTCTCTGGAAGGCCCCTCGGGACCATCAAGGCCTTTTCCGTGGAGACCGGGGAAGACCTGGAGAAAACGGGCAGGTACGGCAACGCCGGGCTTTTTCTGCTGGACAGCAGAAAGAAAACACTCGCCGCCGGAGAGCCCTTCGACCACTCCCTCCTGGCCGGAAGGACCTTTGCCAGGCCCTTTCTCCTCGCCGGGGGCCTCGGCCCGGAGAACCTCCCCCGCGCCCTCTCTACCGTCCGGCCCTTCGGGGTGGACCTGAACAGCGGGGTGGAGTCCGTCCCGGGAGTGAAAGACCGGGAAAAAATGGCCGCCGCGCTGGCCGCCGTGAAGCAGTTCGACCGTTCCGAAAGGAGAGATCACCAGTGAAAACATCCATGTACTTCGGCCCCTTCGGGGGGCAGTACGTTCCCGAAACTCTCGTCCCCGCCCTGGACGAACTGGAGGAGGCCTATCTCGCGAGCCTCGGGGACCCCACCTTCTCCGCCGAGATGGCCCCACTGCTGCGGGACTACGTGGGCAGGCCGTCGCCCCTGTATTTCGCCCCCCGCATCACCGAATCCCTCGGAGGAGCGAAGGTGTACCTCAAGCGGGAGGACCTGAACCACACCGGGGCCCACAAGATCAACAACGCCCTGGGCCAGGTGCTCCTCGCCCGAAGGATGGGCAAGAGGCGCATCATTGCCGAGACGGGGGCGGGAATGCACGGCGTGGCCACCGCCACCGCCGCGGCCCTCTTCGGCCTCGAGTGCGTGGTGTACATGGGCGAGGAGGACGTGCACCGCCAGGCCGCCAACGTGGCCCGGATGGACCTGCTCGGCGCAAAGGTCGTGTCCGTCATGTCGGGAACCCGGACCCTGAAGGACGCGGTAAACGAGGCCATCCGCGACTGGGTCACCAACGTGGAGGACTCCTTCTACGTCATCGGCTCGGTCATGGGCCCCCACCCGTACCCCCTCATGGTGCGGGACTTCCAGAAAATCATAGGAGAAGAAGCAAAGGCCCAGATCCTCGAAAAGGAGGGGCGCCTTCCCGACCAGGTGGTGGCCTGCGTGGGGGGCGGAAGCAACGCCATGGGCATCTTCCATGCCTTCGTGGAACACCCCGAGGTGGCCCTGGTGGGGGTGGAGGCCGCCGGGCGGGGAGTGGAGACGGGACTCCACGCCGCCACCATCTCGGCGGGAAAGCCCGGGGTGCTCCACGGTTCCTACTCCTACGTGCTCTGCGACGGGGACGGCCAGATCCAGCCGGCCCACTCCATCTCCGCCGGGCTCGACTACCCCGGCGTGGGCCCGGAGCACAGCCACCTCGCCGAAACGGGCCGGGCGTCCTACGTCTCCGCCACCGACGACGAGGCCGTGGAAGCCTTCCGGCGCACCTGCCGCCTGGAGGGGATCATCCCGGCCCTGGAAAGCTCCCACGCCCTCGCCCACGTCTACCGGTCGGCGGGCAGCCTGCCGAAGGACAGCATCGTGCTGGTGAACCTGTCCGGCCGGGGAGACAAGGACATGGACACCATCCTGTCCCTGCAGTCAAAGGAGGAACGGTCATGAAAAGCCTCAGCTCGGCCTTCGAAGGCAAAAAAGCGCTCGTCACCTACATTGCCGCCAGCGATCCGGATCTGGAAACCACGGCGTACCTGCTGAAGCTCCTGGATACCGAAGGAGTGGACGTGCTGGAAGTGGGCATCCCCTTCTCCGACCCCCTGGCGGACGGCCCCGTGATCCAGCAGGCGTCCCAGAGGGCCCTTGCCGGAGGGGCCACCCTGAAGAAGATCCTCGGCATGCTGAAGGACCTCCGGGACGAAATCTCCGCCCCCCGGGTGCTCATGGGGTACATGAACTCCGTCCTCGCCTACGGCCAGGAGAAGTTCGCCGCCGACGCCGCAGGGGCGGGAGTGTCGGGGGTCATCATTCCCGACCTGCCCTTCCACCAGGGAGAAAACCTCGCCAAGCTGCTCCGGGAGCAGGGAGTGGACTTTATCCTCATGGTCACCCCCAACACCCCCTCCGAACGCCTGCGGGGCATCTGCGAACGGGCCTCCGGGTTCCTCTACTGCGTCTCCCGCCTGGGCGTCACCGGGGAAAGCGGAACAACGGGAGGGTCCCCGAAGGAGTACATCGACAGAATCCGATCCCACACCTCCCTGCCCCTGGCCCTGGGGTTCGGCGTGGGCACCCCCGAAAAGGCGGCCCTGGCCGCCGAAGCGGCGGACGGGGTGGTGGTAGGCAGCGCTCTCATCTCGCTTCTCGAGCCCTGCGGCACCGACAGGGAGCTCCTTCGGTCGAAGGCCGTCCCCTTCCTCCGTTCCCTCCGGGAGGCGATGAGATAAAAACAGAATGCGTCGGTGGTGAATGGTACTCCCGGAACGGCCTTGACCCCCTTCCGGCAGGAGAAGTTCAAATTCCGCATACCAAAGGAGAGATCAGCCATGAAAAAAATAGCCA
>JAPXRK010000156.1:0-4809 GCA_033813575.1 Synergistales bacterium | reverse complement strand
CGTTCCCATCCGCTCCATGGAGGAAGTGAGCCTGAAGATCCGCTCCGCAGCCCGTCCCGATATCCGGGCTGTCTTCGATCTTGCGAGCACGAAAACTGACGTGGGGAGGAAGCTTGCACCGATATGGGGGCGCTGCTATGCGGGCTTCCACCCCATGGCGGGAAAGGAGCGGGGCGGTCTGGAGAACGCGGACCCTGACCTTTTCAGGGAAGCAGTCTGTGCCGTTGTTCCCTTCGAAACCACCGATCCTTCCGTGACCTCCCTTGCGAAGGAACTTGCGGAAGCCCTCGGGGGAAAGGCTCTCCTCACAGACGCAGCCGCCCATGACGCTGCAGCGGCATGCGTCAGCCATTTGCCTGTTCTCCTGGCGGCATCGCTGGCCCTTCTCGCAGGGAAGGAGCAGGAGAAGAATCCCCTCGTTACCCTGCTTGCCGCCGGAGGGTTCAGGGATACTACCCGGGTCGCGGGAGGGCCGCCGTGGCTCGGTGCCGACATGGCGGTCACGAACGGGGAACAGGTGAAGCGCCTCGCCGGAGAATACAGGGCCATACTCGACAGGCTCCTCCTGGCAACGCCCGGGGAACTTGAGGCCCTGCTCGGACAGGCCTCCGCATTCCGTGAGGAGATGTTCGCCGGGAAGAAACGGTGGGCCGGAGAAAAGAGATGAAAGCGGGGCCGGAAGAAATATACCGGCCCCGCAGCCGTCTATTTTCCCTTCGGGCGTTCGTATGACGTGGGACCCTGGGGCCAGTGCGTGGTCTTCAGCCACTCCTTCGGATAGCCGAGGGGCTGCCCTATTTTGCCGCCTTCGGTGAGAAGCCCGTCGTTGTATTTCACGATCAGGTGCTCCGTGAGTTCCATCCATTTGTTCAATGCTTCGGCAGTGTTCCGCTCTGAGAAGTCAGTGAGATAATCCCTGGCGGCTGAAGGTTTTGTGCCGTGCAGGTCGAGGGCCTTGCGCTCCACTGCCTCGAGGGTTTTCAGGAATCCCGTTTCCAGCTGCTCCTGCAGGGATTCGATCTCCCTGTGCATATAGCTGTACTTCAGTCCCGCATAGTTTGCCAGGAAATTAAAGGTCCACCATGCGCTCTCCCGGGAGAACTTCGTGGTGTCGCACACCTCCACGGAACGGGGCAGACCGGTCACCCCGACGTGGAATGGGAGGAAAAGGGTGTCAGCAGGCTTGTCGAGGCCCAGCCACATCCGCCCCCCTATGGGATCGGGCAGCCATCCCCGTGCCTGGTTTACGAAAACGTAGCCGCAGTAGGTTACTGAAAGAGGCCGTTCCCAGGCGCCCTCCAGCTTCCGCTTCGGGTCTCCCACGTCTCCGGCGCCGTCATAGGGACCGTAGTATCGGTCCGGATATCCGAAAGGACCTGCGGCATTGCCCTTCGTAAGATCGAACTCCGTTCCTTCGTAATGATCCCGGTGGAGGCGCATCAGGTCGCGGACGCCCAGCTTCCTGTCGGGTTTCACCGAGAACGGGTAGTCTTTCGTGAATCCGTCCTTCACCCAGGGAGAGAAATTCTTCGACGGGGCGGCAAGGGAGAGCACGCGCCATACTCTGCGGAGTGAGTAATAGGGGTGATTGTATTCCCCGAGGCTCACTGTCTTCAGCCAGTCGAGCTTCCCGTCGGACGGTTTCCACCACCCGTGTTTCTCTGCAACGGAGTGGAGATTTCCCGAGAACATTATATCCGGGTCGTCAGGATCCACTTCCCGGATGCGGAACTGGTTGGCACCCACGAAAATCTCCCCGTCGGGAACCTTCTTCGCCACCCACAGCCCGCCAGTGCCCTCCGGCGACGGAGCCATCTCGAAAACCCACGCTTCTTCCGTATCGGCTACAGGGAGGGTTTCCCCCGTGCCGTAAAGCCCGTACTGTTCAATGAGATCCCCCATGAGGCGGATGGCTTCCCTGGCCGTGCGGCACCGCTCGAGGGCGATCCGGGAGAGCTCCGCCGAGTACATGATCCGTTTTCCCGGCTCCGGTTCGGGGGTGACTTTTGAACCATTGGTGCACTCGCCGAACATGAGCTGATGTTCGTTCATGATGCCGTAGCTCCCGTCGAAATACGCGTATGTTTCCCTCACCTGGGGGATCTTCCCCAGGGGGATCGATTTGGGCCCGGCGGTGTCGTAGCCCGGCCCCCTCTCCGCAGTGACGATCCTGGGATAGGAGAACGAATTGAACTGCGGGAATTCTCCCATAGCGGCGGCAGTGCAGTAGACAGGTCTCGAGGTTCCGGGAGCGTGTTTTGCGGCAGGAACGTAGATTATCCTCTGGTCCATGAGGTCGTTGTCATCCGAATGTGAGACCATGACCGAACCGTCGGCCGAGGCTCCCCTGGTCACGATGATGGTGGTGCATCCGTCGACAGACCGGGGAAAGAGGAAAAGGGACAGTAGCAGCAGCGCAGAAGAAACACCTTTTCTGAACATAAGAAGCCCCCCCTTGAAGAAATAAAAGCCACTCCCGATTATAAGCCGGAGGGGCTGTAATGCAAGACTTTTTTGAAAAGAAGGAGTGTTTGCTTTTTATCGGTGTCCGGCGGGAAGTTCCTGAACGCTTCCCGAAGAAAAGCGCCTTTTTCAAGGGGAATTCCGCTATACTCATAACCGGGCGTGCAGGAAAAACTGCCTGTCCAGGTAATGATATCCCGTTTTTCATTCACTCCGCTGAAGGGAGACAGATATATGGAAAAACAGGAAAGAAGCTCACGGGGAACCCTTTTCGTCCTGCTGGGGGCAGTCCTCTGGGGAACCACGGGTACTTCACAGGCCCTGGCTCCAGCCGGCGCCGACCCTGCAGCCATAGGTGCCGTGCGAATTCTCATGGGCGGTTCCGCACTGCTGTTCATTGCCATTGTGCGGAATTCCTTCAGGGGAGGCGGAAAATGGGCATTCATGCCCACTGTCATAGCTGTCCTCGCAATGGCATCATACCAGCCCTTCTTTTTCACCGGCGTTTCAAAGACGGGCGTTGCGGTGGGGACCCTCGTGACCATCGGCAGCTCTCCCGTCATTTCCGGGGCCCTGGCGTATCTCTTTCTCGGTGAGAAGCCCGAGAGGAAATGGTACCTGTCAAGCGCAATGGCTATTGTCGGGTGTGCGATCCTTACGCTCTCCGGGGGGGCAGTGGAGACAGTGGACCCTGTCGGGGTGCTTTTTTCCCTGGGTGCGGGCTTTTCGTACTCCATGTTCGTGCTGAGCAGCAAGTACCTCCTGCGGGAGCATCGTGCGGACGCAGTAAACGGCGTTGTTTTTTTCTCCGCGGGGATCATCCTGCTGCCGGTGCTCATGTCGTCGCCACCCCTCTGGCTCGCCTCTCCCCGTGGGATCCTCGTGGCCGTTCATCTCGGCCTCATTGCAACCGCCCTGTCCTACTTCCTGTTTCTCAAGGGGCTCTCGTCCGTCCCGGCATCCACCAGCGTAACCATCTCCCTGGCTGAACCCCTCACAGCCGCGCTGCTGGGTGTTTTTCTCCTTGGCGAGCGGGTCAATTTCACCGGGGGTGCGGGAATCGTCCTCCTTTTTGCGGGGGTAGCCCTGCTGGCAGTCGGCGGCGCATCCCCGAAAAACAGAAGCACTTCCGGATGAAGGAAGAGGATCGTTCCCTGTTCTCCAGGGTTGCCTCCCGGACGCTCTTCCTAGTACAATAAAAAGAAAAAGGAAGTATTTTCCCCGGCATATTCTGCCGCCGTTTTTTTCCGGTGTTTTTCCATAGGATAAACGGAGATCATGAAGGAGCAAAGGAGTGTTGCCCATGAAATTTCTCAAGCCGCACCTTGACCGGTGCGTAGTCTGCGGATCATGCATGAGCGCCTGCTCGAAGACCTGGGCGAAGAAGGACGACCCCGCTCTCTCCAGGATCCGCGTGGAGGCGGTGGCAGGCTATCCCGACATCCATGTCTGCGACCAGTGCGGCGGATGCATCGCCGTCTGTCCCGCCATGGCCCTCTCCCGGGACAGAAACGGCGTCGTCCAGATCGACCGCAGCAGGTGCACCTCCTGCCTCATGTGCGTCGGGTTCTGCCCGAGCGCCGCCATGTTCTTCTCGCCCTCCATCCCCTCGCCCTTCAAGTGCGTCGCCTGCGGCGTCTGCGTCCGCGCATGCCCCGAAAACGCCCTTGAGATCATTGACACCGGGAAGGAGGGCCAGGGCCATGGACAGACTTGACATGAAGCTCCTCGCCCGGTGGAGCTACCAGCGCACCCCCCTGCACCGCGGGTACACCCGCAAATATCTGCTTGTCGACCTCGGGAACGGGGACGGGCAGTACAGCCACACCATCTGCCCCATAGACGACAACATGATCGGCACCTTCACCGGAGGCAGGGGCTTCGGCCTCAGGATCCTCTGGGACAGCGTCACCCCCCGCAGCCGTTGGGACTCCCCCGAGAACGCCCTCGTCATCTCCGGAGGCCCCATCTGCGGCATCACCCAGTACCCCGGCACCGGCAAGACCTACACCGTCTTCCTCTCGCCCCTCACCGGGCAGACCTACAACAGCAACGCCGGCGGCTACTTCGGCCCCTACCTCAAGGCCTCCGGCTTCGACGCCCTCGCCGTCCGGGGCAAGGCCCCCGGGGACGTCGTCGTCTCCATCGACGGCGACGAGAGCACCATAAGCATCTGGAGCGCCCCGGACGGGGACCGCAACGCCTACACCGTCACCGAAGCCATGCACGACTATTTCGCGAAGGACGAGGACGACAAAGTCTCCATCTCCGTCGTCAGCGCCGGCCGCGCCGCCGAGCACAGCTGGTGGGGCGCCCTCAACGTCAGCTTCTACGACCCCCGCCGCG
>JAPXRK010000155.1:0-4817 GCA_033813575.1 Synergistales bacterium | reverse complement strand
TGGCTGTACGTAGCGGCCATAATGGACCTCTATTCCAGGACCATCGTGGGATGGGCGGCAAGCGACCGGATCAACACGGACCTTGTATCAAAAGCCCTGGACAGGGCCATAGACAAAAGAAAGCCGGGGCGTGGACTGATCCTCCACTCCGACAGGGGGAGCCAGTACACCAGCCGGGACTACCAGAAAAAACTCTGGGCGAACGGAATCATAGGATCCATGAGCAGGAAAGGGAACTGCTGGGACAACGCGCCCATGGAAAGCTTCTTCGGGACCATGAAGACGGAGTGCGTCTATGGGAGAAAGAAATACGGAACGAGGGCGGAAGCAAAGACGGACCTCTTCAGGTACATCGAGATATTCTACAACAGAAAGCGGCTGCATTCGGGGCTAGAGTACAAATCCCCGGAAACGTACGAAAAAGAGAGATTGCGGGCATAAATCTGTGTCCAGTGTTTGGGGGTAACCTCATGTCATCCCTAACGACCGAAGTGCTTTGTCATCCCGAACGAGCGAAGCGAGGAGGGATCTCGTTTTTGAACCTGTGTCGTAGTCTGTCATCCTGACGGCGCGCTTTTTGCCGGAAGGATCTCGCTTTTGACTCTGGATTTCTCAACCCCGAGATCCCTCCCACTTCGCTCAGGACGGCAGAGTGCATTGGGGCCTTGCCGCTGTTGTCCCGATCGATCTCAAACGCCCCCAAAACGTCAAATTTGACTTTCCCCCCTATAGAGTAATACCATTACTCAAGATTGAATTACCCTACTATTTCCCGAAAAGAGATGACGGCCCATGGCCCATGCCCCCGCACCGGACAGTATATACATTCCTTCAGAATCACTCCGCTCCTTCATGGAAAGGGTTTTCGCCGCCCTCGGCGTGCCGGCCGAAGATGCCCGCATCACCGCCGACGTACTGTTGGAAGCGGATCTCCGGGGCATCGACTCCCACGGCATCGGCCGCCTGTCCATTTACGTCGACCGCCTCCGGTCGGGCAGCCAGAACCCCAAAGCTCCCCTGGCGCTCGTATCCGAAGCCCCCGGCACTGCCCTTCTGGACGGGGGATCTGGTATGGGACAGGTCATTGCCGTCCGGGCCATGGAGCTTGCCATCAGGAAGGCAAAGGAAACGGGCATCGCAGGGGTCGCCGCGCGAAACTCCAGCCATTTCGGCTTCGCCGGCTACTTCCCCCTCATGGCGGCGGACAAGGGCATGATCGGCATGGCCTTCACCAACGCCCGGCCTTCCATCTGCCCCACCTTCGGCACCGAGCCCATGCTGGGGACCAACCCCATCGCCTTCGCCGCCCCCACGGACCTGGATTTTCCCTTCCTCTTCGATGCCGCCACGTCCATCATCCAGCGGGGAACGGTGGAACTGCACGACAGGCTCCACGTTCGGCTCCCGGAGAACCTCGTCATCGGCCCTTCGGGAGAGTCCCTTTCCGACCCCGCCGGAATCCTGCAGGGCATGCTCAAGGACTCCGCCGCCCTTCTGCCCCTCGGCGGGAGGGGAGAAGAGGGGGGCGGCCACAAGGGATATGGCCTTGCCATCCTGGTGGAAATCCTCTCCGCCGCCCTCCAGAACGGCCCGTACCTCAAGCACGTCACCGGCGTGGGGATGGGGCACTTCTTCCTCGCCATCGATATCTCAAAATTTCTCCCGGTGGAGACCTTCCGGAAAATCACGGGGGCCATCCTCAGGGACCTGCAGAACTCAAGGAAAGAACCGGGGAGAGACAGAATCTTCGTCTCGGGGGAAAAGGAGCATCTGACCCGCCTCGAGCGGCGGAAGACCGGCATCCCACTGCCTCCGGACTTCGTGGAAAAACTCCGCCGCATGGCCGGGCAGGTAGGGGTGGAGCCTCTGCAGTAAAACAGAACCAGATCCCTCGCGTCCGCTCGGGATGACAGACCACACAGGCTTTTTTGTCATTCCGAGGAGCGGTTTTGGCGACGAGGATTCTCGCCTTTGATCCTGTGTTGTTCAACCCCGAGATCCCTCGGCCATGAAAGCGGCCTCGGGATGACAGGGAGTACCTGGCCTTGATTTGTTGTCATTCCGAGGAGCATGTTTTGGCGACGAGGAATCTCGCCTCGGGATGACTGAGCACACCCGACCCTTGTGTGTTGTCATTCCGAAGGGCGAAGCCCGAGGAATCTCGACTTTGATTCTAATCATCCTCAAGAGGAGCTGGATCTCCCCTTCTCCGGGGATGCTCCCTCCGCTTCGTTCCGGATGTTACACGAGCGCGATCACTTCGTTCAGGATGGCAAAAACGAGGTTATGGATGCTGCTGGGGAAATCTTTTTCTTCGAACTGGATATTTCCACAAACGCATACCGGTTCGTTCATCCCTGAATGAGGGCATGGAACGTCCCTTTTGGCCGTAGAATTCAATAAGGCCGGCAATTTTGCTCCCGGTTCTGGGGCGATGCCGGTTCTTCTGGGATGCCTCTTTTTCTTCAGCCATTGCCAGACGAAGGAAAGAAAGGTTTCTTTCCCCTGCCTTTTTTATTTCCGAATACCATCGAGTCCTCATGTTTCTTGCTCCTCTGAATAGGGATTAATGCCATCCTCCGGGCGACGAAGGGACAGCAGAAATTCTTCGAATCTGTCGAGAGCCTCCCGGTCGTCAGCACCCGATAGTTTTCTTCTTATATACTCCAAATCGATGGGTTCATCTGTTTCCATGCCTATTTTCATCATCACCAGCGCCCAAATTCCGCTTTCCGCATGTTCCCAGTACACACATGCACGGATTCGGTCAATAATCAGGTCTTCCAGAGAGATAATGCAGAATTGCCGGTTTTCGCCAAGGAGGATCGCCTCCACCCTGTCCGTCGCTTCGGGATCGTCGTTGACTTCACGGGCCCCCAGGATTTCAACGTATAGATCGTCGGAAGTCCGGAAGAATCCCCGAAAATTACCCTGGGCGGAAAATTCCCATCGCTTCAAGATATCTCCCGCAATATCCAGGTCGCAAAGGAGATCAAGGTCCCCGGTGCTGTACCCGCCCTGGGTGAAAATTTCGACAGCGCCGCCGCCGACGAGAATTGGATACCTTCCTGTCCGCGCAAAATATTCCTCACTGAAGAACCCGAGAAACAGGGCAAATCGATCAGTTTTGCTTTCAGCGCCGGAGAGTGCCTCTGTGACCTCTCCCCAGGATTTTAGGTTTCTCTGTTCTTTCGTCATCGTTCTGAACTCACCTTCACTACAGGGCGAAAAAAACACCCCACTTTTTTGAATCTTTTTTTCCTGTGCAGAAATACGAAACGAATTATGGGGGGATTCTTTCAGGCTCCCCAAAAACTCAATCTTCCATTCAATGGTGTTGCGTGGGTTTCATTCTACCATTCAAACAAGAACGGCTACGAACTCCCCTGAAAGATGCTCCCTCCACTTCGTTCCGGGTGCTGCGCGAGCGCTTTTGATGCGCCCGACCCGCAAAAACGGCTTCCCCGCCGTCTCAGGAATGGGCCGGTCTCCTCTTATTCATACCACTCTATGGGGCCCCAATCCAGGTGCCTGTCCCGGGACCACCGCAGGTAGCTCATCAGCATCCAGTTGATCCCGTTGCGGTCGAAATGCTCGCCGTCGTACTCGCCGCCGACCCACTCCAGCAGCTCTTCGTGGTCCTCATGGACGGGGTCCTTCACAGCCCTGCAGAATTCGTAATATCCGGGCACTCCGCCCACATCATCCGGCGGGCAGGCCCGTTCCCCTTCGAAGCAGAGCATTACGGGCTCGACAAAATGGCTGTCCTCGAGGGTCAGCTCATGTTCCCATCCGTCGCCGAAGTCGTACCGGTAGAGGAATGTCCGTCCTTCTTTCTTTATCAGGTCCCCCAGTCGGTACCGGCCGCATACCAGCCCGTCCTGCCGTGATTCGGGGTATTCTGTGTAGCGCTTCTTCCCTATGGTGAACTCGTGAAGATGGCTGTCGTTCCATCCCATGACGATCTGGATGACGTCGTGCAGCCGGTCCAGGGTAATGCACGCAGGCACCGTGAAACGCCGCCAGATTTCCGGCTCGATATCGAGCAGCCGTATCTTCAACTGATAAAACCGCTCTTCCCTCATTTCTTCACCGTTCATCTCCGCACCTCGCATTCCGGCCGGAAGCTCTTCCTGCGGCCGGGGAATATAAAAAGCCGTTTCCTCATGATCTTCCGGGCGCAACCGGCCTGAAAAACCCCCTGCAGGGCGACAAAAATCCCGACCGGGCCGAAGCCTGAAAAGGCATACCAATACCATTGTGGGGGAATGGACAGCCATCGTCAATGGAGGGGGTGGATTTTGTCTTTCCGGGGAAGGTCATCTATATACCAGATTTTGGCAATATCTCGAACGCCTGAGGTAAAATAAGCATAAAAAAAGAAAGGAGGCAACCCGTGATGGTTAATCTTGTAAAAGAGCGCAATGAAGTACGCCGCGTTCTTCGGCGCCTCTCTCCCCAGGGCGTGGAACGCTTGAAAATGTATGCCCTTCATGTCGAAATGGAAGAGTTGGAGGATCGTGAGCCTCCCCTGACGCCAGACGAAGAACAGTGCCTCTCTATCTCAAGGGCAGAATTTGCCGAAGGCAAAGAGATACCGCTGAAAAGAGCCCTGAAGGAACTATGGTGAGCTCCTGGGCAGTCTTCCTCTCCCCAGAGGTAAAAAAGCGCCTTGAGAAAATCCCCAACCCCGACCGCAGAAGAATCCTCACCGCCCTCGACGCTCTTTCCAACGGCCCTTCCGGTGACATAAAACCGCTGAAGGGCCGTTCTGAATGGAGGCTTCGGATCGGAGGCTGGAGAATTCTTCTTGAGGT
>JAPXRK010000154.1:0-4836 GCA_033813575.1 Synergistales bacterium | reverse complement strand
CCATGGAGACGGGTGTTTCGTAAACGATCTCGGCGACGCCCCGGGGATCGGCCTTTCCGTTGCTGATAAGCCTGTGGTACAGGGCGACCCTGGCTGTTCCGTGCGAGGCGTGCCCCCTTGCGTCGGCCTCCACGAGAACAGTCGCTGCGATTTCCGACGTTTCCCTGGAGTAGCCCAGTCCTTTCTCCATCATTTCAGCCACGTATGCCCGAAGTTTTTCGAAGTCCACTCTCGTTCTTTCCATGTGTAAAACCCCTCCGTTATTCAAGAATTTTGATGCGCCCGTCAACATGTGAGCGCATCTCCTTCAGGAAACGGATATATTCGGCTACCGCTTCCAGGTACATCTGTTCCGTGGACTTGAAGGACGCTCCGTTCCGCTTCAGCGCCGCGTGCTTGTCCCCTCCGCCGGCTGTCCAGTCCGTTGTGGCGACGGAGTACTGCCTGTCCGGATGTATCGGTCCCCATGTTCCGTCGGGCTGCAGTACCTCCGCCCTGACCACCCTGGTTCCGGCCCTTCGGATCACGCTGTTGTTGTCGATGAGGAGGGGCTGCCTTCGGGGATCCATGGTGAACCGGATCCCCGAGACCTGGAGGAATCCCCCCGTGGGAACCCGCATGGAGGAATCGTATCCGTCCCCGGGGGCCTCGTATCCGGAAGCGCTTGTCTCGAGGACTTCAAGAAGGTCTCTTCCGGAGAGAGACCCCTTCCAGAGAGAGCCTCCGAAGGGCATCATGTTCGTGATGGTAGCGTAGGATGCCGATCCGGCCGGATAGATCCTGTCTCCCCGGATGCTGCCTCCGGCCACGAAGGCCACGTCGGATCCCGTCTTCCAGCGGAAAGCGTCGGCAATGAAACTGCCGAGTGGAGCCTCTGCCCTTCTGAGAGTATCCCTGCGGGCATCCAGGTCCTCGGGCTGAGGGGCCAGCGGTTCCGACAGCTTTTCGTTCAGTCTCTCGCGAAAGGGCTCGATCAGCCAGGCAACCCTCAGGTCTTCCGGAATATCCTTCCCCAGGTTCTCGACCCGCCACATTGACGATTCCCTGTCCACGGACCCGGTTCCCAGGGTGAGTTCCATTATTCCGAGATGCCGTGCGTAAGATCCTGCCTGGCCGATGAGTGTGACCCACCCTTCAGGACCTTCAACGAACTCTCCCTGTTCCATGAGCGTATGGCTGTGTCCTCCAAGGATGGCATGGATCCCCTTCACAGAACGGGCGATCTCCCTGTCGACATCTGCACCGCAATGGCTCAGCAGAACGATGATATCGCATTTTTTCCCCTGGAGCAGGCTGACCATCCTCTCCGCCTCCGACGCCAGGTCCTGCCCCGCCCTGAAATGACCGCTTCCCATGGTCATGGAACCCAGCTCGGGCGTGACGAGGCCGAAAAAGCCAACGGTGAGCCCACTGGCGCTTTCCCTGATCACGTGGGTGGGGAAGGGGGAGGGAGTGCCGTCCCTGAGGCGGAGGTTCGAGACGATTATGGGAAACCTGGCATAGGAAACCGTCTCGAAGAGTACGTCCTCCCCGAGGTCGAATTCATGGTTTCCCAGTGTGCCGGCGTCTGTCCGCAGCAGGGAAAGCCCCCTCATTTCCGCCTTTCCGTGAAAGTAGAAGAACAGGGGCCCTTCGTTCACGTCCCCTATCTGAAGAAAAAATGTGTTGCCGGGGTCTTTTTCCCGGATCCCCTGGATCACTGTCGCAGCCTTTGCGAGTCCGCCCGCTCCGTCTTCCGGGTAAATATGACCGTGGATGTCGTTCATGGAAAGCAGGGTGACACGGCCGTCCGCACCAAGTGCCAATGCAGCTGAAAGAAGCACGGCTGCAGCGGCAAGGAGCAATTTCCGAGAGAATTTCCATTTCATGCGAATCCCTTCCCTTCCGAAAAGAATAATTGTCTATTTTGCTGCGAGTACCTCTTCAAGAACGTCCATGCCTCTCGTTACAAGTTCCATATCCGCCTGGCTGCCCATGTGGCCGATCCTGAAGACTTTTCCGGCGAGGGCGCCGTAACTCCCTCCCACGGCCATCCCGTGTCCCCGGAGTGCTTCATCCAGTTCCTTCCACGTCCAGCCTTCCGGTACCATTGCGGCCGTCACTGTGGGGGAGCAGAGTTCCTCCCGCTTTGGGTAGAGGGTGATCCCCATGGCCGACAGGCGCTCCCGGCAGTATCGGGCTGTTTTTTCATGACGCTCGAATGAAGCCTCGAGCCCCTCCCCGAGAAGGCGGCGGAGGGAGAGCCTGAGAGCGCTTACGGCATGCCAGTTGTGGGTGTAGGGGAGATACCTGTTTTTTATCCCGTCCCGCCAGGGGAGGAGTGCGTCATATCCGGCGTAGTTCACCCGCTCGATCACCTCCCAGGCCCTGGGACTCACGGCTGCCATGGAGAGGTCCGGGAGGAGGGAGAGCACCTTCTGGCTCCCCAGAAGCCCGATATCGATGCCCCATTCGTCCGTCCTTACATCGGCGCCGCCTGCACTGGCGACGTAATCCACACAGAGAAGGGCATCAACGCTCCGGGCTATTTCCCCGAGTTCTGCCACGGGATTCAGCATACCGCCGGGGGTCTCGCAGTGGACGGCGGTAATCATGTGGGGGCGGAATTCCTCTGCCGCCTGCCTTATCGTTTCCCTGTCGGGGAACTCGCCGTCAGGGGCCTCAACTATCCGTGCGGTCGCCCCTTCCATCTCCGCCATCTCGCCGAATCCACGGCCGAAGATGCCGTTGGAAACGGCAAGAAGCCGATTTCCGGGCAGCAGGCAGCTCTTCAGTGCGCCCCAGAGAACGGACATGGCCTCCCCGCTCTGTATGGTCACCGTGTTTCCCGTTTTCAGAACAAGGCGCAGCAGTTCACTGTCCTCCTCACAGAGCCGGAAAAAATCTTCCTCGAGGTCGGCGCTCCCGTAGTCCTCAAGGTAGGTCCTGCGGAATTCTTCCGGTACCGAAACAGGCCCCGGTACGAGGCCGATGGAATATGTCTTCATCTCTTTCATCTCCCCCCGCAAAAAAGTAGGAAGGAGACCAGCGGGTCTCCTCCGGCCGTTTTTATTGTACCTCAGGAAAGCGGCGGTGTGCTGAAGGGCGGTCTTCGGAATCGGGTGAGCTGTTCAAAAGAATGGGCTATGGAGATAAGATTTCCCTCGCTCCATGGAGGACCCAGGAGCTCCAGCCCTATGGGAACTCCTCCGGGGGCGGTGCCGGTGGGACGGGAGAAACCGCCGGGAACGACAATGGCCGGGAAACCGGTGACTGCGCCGAGTACACCGTTTCTTTCGGTCTGGGACTCCCCTGCGGTGACAACGAGCTTTCTCTGGTGGGGGAAGAAGAGGGCATCGAGGGAAAGGTCTGCGAATATCTTCATGATCCTTGTCCTCAGCCTCAGCCCGGCGACTGTGCGGGCCGCGTATCCGGTGCTGTCCCTGCCCAGTCCGGCTGCAGTTTTCATGTTGTCCAGGATACCCGGATGAATTTTTCCCGAACCCATGAGTTCTTCAAGGGTATGATAGGGCACTTTTCCGCCGAGGCTTTTCAGGTATCCCTCAAGATCGTTTTTAAATGTGTGGAGGTGAACGCTGACTTCGTACAGAAGACCGTCCGGGTCAGGAGTGTCCTGAACTTCCATGAGTTCTGCGCCCCCGTCCCTCATGGCGATCATGCACTGTCCCATGGCGGCGTTTACCTCCCGGTGCTCCGGTCCGCCGCCGAAAAAGCCTGTCAGGATCCCCAGTCTTTTTCCCTTGAGTCCTTCCCTGGCGATGAAATTCCTGTAGGAAGGAGGAATATGTCCCGTGCACCAGGCGGTTTGCGGGTCCATCGGGTCATACCCGGCGATGGTGTCAAGGACGAGTGCTGCATCTTCCACCGTGCGGCATATGGGGCCTGCCGTGTCCTGGTCGAGGGAGTAGGGGGTGATGCCCCGGCGGCTCACAAGTCCGAGGGTCGGACGGATCCCGACGCAGCAGCATGCCGACGCAGGGGACCGGATGGAGTTGACCGTGTCCGTCCCGATCCCGGCTGCTGCGAAACAGGCGGCTATGCCTGCCCCGGTGCCGCCGCTCGAGCCTCCGGGAGTCCTTGTGAGATCATAGGGGTTGAGGGCCTGCCCGAGGATGGAGCTCACGCTCTCGCCCCAGACGGCAAACTCGTGCATGTTCGCCTTGGCCAGCACAATGGCGCCGGCTTTTCTCAGTTTCTGAACAATGAATGCGTCATTATCGGGAACATAGTCCGCCAGTGAAAGAGAGCCGCTCGTAGTAACAAGTCCCTTAGTCTCCACATTATCCTTCAGGAGCACCGGGATACCATGGAGCGGCCCCGGAGCTGCCTTGCCGCGGAACCTGCGGTCAAGGTCCTCAGCTTCCTCAAGGGCAGAGGGGTTCACTGAAATGACTGCCTTCAGTGCGGGTCCCCTGCGGTCAAATTCAGCTATACGAAGAAGACAGCGTTCCGTCAGCTCCCGGCAGGAGATGATCCCCTCCCCCAGTAAGCGGGAGAGTTCCGCCGCTGATAAATTTTCGAAGCACTCCAGTGACATCTGCCCCGCCTCCTTTTTCTGCCGCGCCGCTAGCCGTTCAGGGCCAGAAGTTCGTCCGCAGCTGAAAGCACTTCACCGATGGATGCATGGATCACTCCGTCGGCAAGGCGGTCGAGGTGAGTGGAGGTGTTGTTGACGATGAAAAGGGATGCCCCGTTTCTTTTGGCTCTCTCGGGGAGAAGATTCGCCGGAGAAACCGCCAGGGACGATCCGAGCACAAGGAAAAGAGAACAGGAAGAGGCGAGTTCCATTCCCTCTGACAGTGCATCCTCGGGGAGCATCTCTCCGAAGAGCACGAC
>JAPXRK010000153.1:0-4873 GCA_033813575.1 Synergistales bacterium | reverse complement strand
GCCGTAAAACTCCCACGAACCAAGGAGGTACTGCAGAGGTTCCCCGCAGCATCTCAGTTCGGTCATCTCAAACAGCCGAAGGGCGGCGGCTTCTTCCAGCGGGAGGGAAGGATGAGCCGCGAGAAATGAACGGGAAATCCGGGCTGCCTCGGCAAGAAGGAGTTCCGCTTCCCTCGCCGGAGATTCTATGCCGGAGGCGCACAGCCTTTCGGCAGTCCGCCTCCGTGCTTCGGACAGGTTCATCAGTTCGCCTCTATGGTATGCAGCCTTTCCGTCTGGTCCGCAACGGTCATTGCCTCTATGAGATCGTAGAGATCGCCGTCAAGGTACTGGTCAAGCTTGTAGAGGGTCACGCCGATCCTGTGGTCGGTGATTCTGTTCTGGGAAAAATTGTAGGTCCGTATACGTTCGGAGCGGTCTCCCGTACCGATCTGGCCCCGCCGCTCCGACGCGAGTTCTTCGTGCTGTCTCCGAAGTTCGGCGTCATACAGCTTCGCCCTGAGGTAAGCCATCGCCTTCACCCTGTTTTTGAGCTGGGAGCGCTCATCCTGGCAGGTCACCACGATTCCCGTGGGTACGTGGGTTATCCGCACGGCGGAGTCGGTCATGTTCACGTACTGCCCGCCCGCACCGCTGGACCGGTAGGTGTCGATCTTCAGGTCTTCCGTGTTGATCTCCACGTCAACGTCCTCGGCCTCGGGAAGAACGGCCACCGTTGCGGTGGAGGTGTGAACCCGTCCTCCGGCCTCCGTGGCAGGAACCCGCTGAACCCTGTGAACTCCGCTGTCGAACTTGAGCTTGCTGTATACGCCGTTTCCGTCGATCCGGAAGATGATTTCCTTGTACCCTCCGATCCCCGTTTCGTTGTAGTCGAGAACCTCGGTCTTCCATCCTTCTCTCTCGGCGAAACGGGTATACATGCGGAAAAGGTCTGCGGCGAAAAGAGCGGCTTCCTCTCCTCCAGCCCCTCCGCGGATTTCCATGATAACGCTTTTCTCGTCGTTGGGGTCCTTCGGAAGCAGGAGGATCCTGATCTCCTGCTCCAGCTTTTCAAGAAGGGGCTCCTTTTCGGAAAGCTCGTCCCTGGCGAGCTCGGCCATGTCCTGGTCGGAGCCGTAGATGAGGCTCCGTGCCTCCTCTATGTCTGCGGCTGTTTTCCGGTATTCCCGATACTTCGCCACCACGGGTTCAAGGTGTGAATGCCGCCTGGCAAGGGACTGGAGCTCCTTCAGGTTGCTGTGGGTGGCGGGATCGGCCATTTTCGCTTCGATAGCCTCGAAATCCTTTTCAAAAGCCTCGAGTTTTCCCAGATAGTTCATTCAGGCTCCTCCGCTGGTGTAACCAGCTTTCGTCCAAGGGCCGTCTCGAGGGATGCAAGGGCCACCTCGATCTGCCGTTCGTCAGGCTCTCTTGTGGTGAGATACTGAAAGGACAGGGCCGGAGCCATGAGAACCCTGCCGGCAGGGCCCGCACATGACGCCCACTTGATGATTTCGTAGGAAATGCCCATCACCAGGGGCAGCAGGACGACTCTGCTGCCGATGCGCCAGAGGATGGAACCGGCCCCGGCGAGAGAGAACACCACGATGCTGACCGCAACGACGATGAGAAGGAAGGACGTTCCGCATCGGGGGTGGATCCTGGAGAAGTTCCGGACGTTTTCGGGCGTCATCACCGCTCCGGATTCGTAGGCATTGATGGTCTTGTGCTCGGCGCCGTGGTACCGGAACACCTGGCGTATTTCGCTCCACAGTCCGATCCCGGCGACATAGGCGATGAACACCACGCCCCGGAGACAGCCTTCCAGCACGTTCTTCCCGAGAGGGGTAAGCCCCCAGGCCTTCACCGCCAGGTCGGACAGCCACAGGGGGAGCGCGATGAAGAGCCCCACTACGGCAAATATGGCCACGGCGACGGTGATGAACATTTCTTTCGCGGTGATCTTCTCCTCCTCGCCCACGGCAATCTGGGCCGATTTGTCCAGGGCCCGGAATCCCACGGTCATCATCTCCACCATGGTGACCACCCCGCGGATGACGGGCAGCTTCCACGGCATGGATGACGTCCAGGAACGGTTGTTCCAGCTTTCGCTCTCGATCATTCCGTCAGGCTTCCTCACGGAAAGCCCCCACCGCGAAGGCCCCTTCATCAGGACCCCTTCGATCACCGCCTGTCCGCCTACGGGTATCCTTCTGTCCTCTGATCCTTCCGCAAGCAGCAGCAATAGAAATGCAAGCAGTCTTTTCATTTTCACCTCAGGAATTTTCCTCGTTTAAAAGAGCTTCAAGGGAAGCATAGGGTTTCCCGCAGGGATTCATCTCCCTGCATTCTCCGGAAATGACGCAGGAGGGCCCCGCCTTTTCGAAGAGAAGGGGGGCGGCCTGCCTGACCAGCCGGAGCATTTTCCTTGCCAGGTCCCGGATTTCCCACTGGGCCCGCCTGCACAGGCGAAGGGTGAAGAAATGATGCAGTTCCCTGGCGTTCATGGTCATGACGAGCCGGGTGCTCCATCCGTGGGGCAGAATGAAGCGGGCGTCCTCCCTGGGAATGCCTGCCTCAACCATTTCGGCATAAAAGCGGTGGGTCTCCACGGCCATTGCCCGGAACCGGTCTGAAAAGTCCGGGTTCGACGCGACGGAGGGGGGAAGAATGACATCGGGTTCCCCCATCTCCACGTATCTCTGGCTCTGCTGGCTGAATGACGCAATCCTGTGCCTCACGAGCTGATGGGATGCCACCCTGCTGAGCCCGTCCATGGCAAAGGTGAAGGATGCGTGTTCAAAGGGGGAATAGTGGCCGCTTTTCCAGAGGTGATGCAGCAGCTTCGCGCTTTTTTCGGGCGACTCGGCCTCGAGAAGGTCGGCGGCGGAGGCGTCGCTGTAGCAGATCCTTGCCGCTGCGGCGACCACGGCGTCCGGAGACGGCGTTGAGGCAATCAAAAGGACACGGCATGCCATGAAATCATTCTCCCCTTTCCGCTACGGGGCCGCCGGCGAGGGCGGACCCGAAATGAAAAAACAGCCAGCGTCGCATCACGATGCGGCTCCGGCTGAAAGCGGACTCTCAAAAAAAGGGGACCGCAGCCCCCTTCTCCCTACTGTTCGGAAGTCTCTCTCTGGCCGTAGTTGATGCCCTGATACTTCCTCTGGAACTTCTCGAGCCGTCCCGCCTCCGTCAGCACACGGCTGCCTTTCTTGCCTGTGTAGAAAGGATGGCATGAAGAGCAGACGCCAACCCGGATCTCCTTGTCGGTGGAGCGGGTTTCAAACGTATTGCCGCAGGCGCACGTCACCGTGCATTTCTCGTAGCGAGGGTGGATATCCTTTTTCATCTATGAGACACCTCCGAAGAAAATCGTGACCCGTAAATTGTCACCAAACAAACAGAAACTCTATCACAGGACGCTTTCCCATGCAAGAGTCATTTTTCCTTCCATTATTTGAAAACAGCGTCGAAAAAGGCTGTTCGTCAGATATGCATGACCCCGAGGCCGCACCGTTCGTGATGGGCGACCGCATGATACGCCGTGTCCCCCATGACGGCCACGGAAATCCACTTGGTGTTTCTGACGATGGCGATCTTCGCCCCGACGCTTGCCTCGAGCATTCCAACCACAAGGAAACCGTCGAGAGCTTCGAGAGCCGCGTGCATGAGAGCATGCATTTCGTTCCGTTTTTTCTCCACCACCCCGGCGTTCAGCGAAGCCCCCACCAGGGCCCTTGTAATTTTCTGCGGGAGATCTCCCGCAAGGCCCCCCACTTCCGTAGCGACCGATCTCCAGCCCATGGACGACAACTCTTTCTTGAAAACGCACTCAGTCTCGTTGCTTGTCGTCGCGGCAAGGAGAAGGGCAGCCCTTCCCACCTGGCTTTCGTCGTCGATCCGAATCTTGAGGTTCAGCTCGATTCCGGGCTGATCCCTCTCCCCTCCTCGGGAATTGATGTCCAGCGACAACGGCTCCTTTTCCCGGCCGTGAGATTGATGGGAAACCCGGGGGGTCACGTCTTCGGGATATCCTGCTCCCGCTTCCATTTCCACAGGTTCTTCCTCCAACTCTTCCTGGGGGGTGTTGAAAATTTTCTTCCAGATCACGAACATGCAGCTCCTCTCTGGTGAATTCTAGTACGCATTATAAAGGAACAGGAGAAAAGAGTCACTTCCCGGACCGTTTTTCCTGCCGGTGAAGGGAGACAGTTAAGAGAAAATACTGAAAAGGAAGATGAATTCCTTGTCCCCCGGCATTTTCCGGTCTATACTGAGAAGAGAAAGTTCCCTCCGGATGGGAATTCCAGTTTTTTTCCGGGCAGGAACCACCATTTTCATTATTTTCGCAAGGGGGCGCTTCCAGATGAAGAAACTGGTTTTTGCGGTCTTCACTGCCGTTGTTTTTTTTGTTGTCCCTGTCGAAACCGCTTTCGCCAGGACCTTCCTGTCAATCGCCACCGGAAGCACGGGGGGAACCTATTACCCCCTCGGAGGAGGGATCGCTGAAATCATCAGCAGGAATGTTCCTGAATTCCAGGTTACCTCCGAAACCGGCAATGCTTCGGCGGCAAACATCACCCTCATCGGAACCCGCCAGATCGAGATGGCCTTCGCCCAAAACGACATCGCGTACTGGGCGTCGAAGGGAATGGCTCCCTTCAAGGAGAGATTCGAGAACATACGCGTCGTGGCGTCCCTTTACCCGGAGCATGTCCACTGTATCACCCTGAAGGGAAGCGGTGTAGAGGACATAATGGACATTAGGGGCAAGAGAGTGTCCGTCGGAGCCCCCGGGTCGGGTGTCCTTGGGGATGTATCCGCCATCATGAAGATAGCGGAACTGCACTACGGGGACATGAGCACCGACTTCCTCGACTTCAACAGCACA
>JAPXRK010000152.1:0-4878 GCA_033813575.1 Synergistales bacterium | reverse complement strand
GAGAGAGGGGCTTCTCAACTGGTCCGGAGGTTCCGTCTTTGCCGGGCTCTTTCTCTCCGGCGTTCTCACCACCGAGCTCATGGTGACCTACAGCGCCAGGCTGGCCGACATGGCGCTCCTCAGGGACAGGGAGAACAAGATGGCCCGTCTCCGGGAGCAGAGCATCGCCAACCGGAGCCTTGTGGAAATGCAGCAGCTCGTCCACGACCTGAAGCGTCCTCTCACCACCATCCTCGGTCTCGGGGACGTCATCGTTTCCGGGCGGGGCGGCGGAAACGCGGCGAAGTACGGAACCGTCATCTGCGAGGCGGCCCGGACCATGGAGGAAATGGTCTCGGAAATCCTCCACGAAGATTTCCGGAGGCCGGTGCTTCTTGGAGATCTCGTGGAATATGTCTTCACCCAGATCAGTCCCTTTTCGTGGAGAGAGACGGTTTCTCTGGAAGCTGACCGTCCGGCCCTGATGGAGACGGTGGAAGTGAATGTGGTGCGCTTTTCCAGGGCCCTGGTGAACCTTCTTGACAACGCGCACAAGGCAAATGCCCAGTCGGGGGGAGGAAAAATCACCCTGTCAGTGTCCCTGGAAGGCGACAGGGTCATCCTCGCCGTGACCGATGAAGGGCCGGGCTTTCCTCAGGACCGGGCATCCGGTTCAGGGTGGAATTCCACGGGCCTCGGTCTCCAATACGTTACAATGGTGGTATGCAATCACGGAGGAACGTTCCGGACTGAAAACCTGCCGGGGGGCGGCGCCAGGACGGTGCTGACCCTTGGAAGGGCTGGCAAAGGAAAGGATGAGCAGTGATGCCGCTTCATATCGGGGCAATTGACGATGACAGGTCCATTCTCTATACTCTCGAAGCCATGGCCTCCACGGAAGGGTGGAGAATGCTCACCACGAGCGAACCGGAGGAGTGTCTCCGGTGGGTGAAGCTCGACGAAGTGGACATTCTTCTCGTGGACTATCACATGCCTGTCATGAACGGGCTCCATCTCATACGGAAAGCCCGGGAGCTTTCAACGAAACTCGTTCTCATCGCCCTTACCGTGGAAGACGGGGAAGAGCTGGCCTCCCGGCTCACCCTGGCGGGAGCCGACGATTTCATCTCCAAGCCCATACGGCTCGCGGACTTCACCGCCCGCATCCGGCTTCACGAGAAACTTTTCGCCCACAGGGAACAGCTCAACTGGGAGGAAAGAAAAAAAGGCGTGAGCAAGGACACCATGCGGAAGGTGCTGGAAAAACTCAAGGAGTTTTCTTCCCCCAGGGACTGCGACGACGTGGCGGCGGCCTGCGGCCTCGCCTACGTCACCGCCCACAGGTACCTCGAATACCTGGCCGACCGGGGGCTTATCGTGAGGAGCGCCGGAGTTCAGGACGGCCGTCCGGGACGTCCGAAAACCTATTACGCCATACCGGGCCCTTCGGGGCTTGCGGAGGAGAAAAAAGAGAATGCCTGAACACACGCTGCTGATACCCCTTGGAAGGAAGACTGTTCCCTGGACGCCTCCCTGGGACGTGGTGATTCCCCGACCCCGGGGCGAACGGCCTCCCTCGGGAACTCCGGAAGACGCCCTCGCCGCTCCCTTCGGCTCCCCCCGGCTGTCGTCCCTGGCCTCCGGTGCCGGGACGATCGCCATTGTCCTTCCCGACGCCACCAGGCTGTGGCAGGACGTACCCCGAATGGCCCGCGCACTGAGAGAGGAGGTCGGCGAAGGGAAAGCCGCCGTGACGTGGATCATCGGCGCTGGGCTTCACAGGGCTCCCACGGAGGAGGAAAAAAATCTTCTTCTCGGAGGGGCCTCCCGGCCGGGTGACACCATTCTCTGGGCTGATCCGGCCAGGGCTGCCGGCACGGGCATGGTCACATCCAGGGGAACTCCCGTGACGGTGGCGCCCGAAGCTCTCGGCGCGGATCTGCTAGTGCTGGCCGGGGGCATAGTCTACCACGATCTCGCGGGGTTCAGCGGGGGAAGAAAGGGACTTCTGCCCGGCATCAGCGGAAGGATTTCCGTCCAGAACAACCACGGCCTTTCCCTGAGAGGGGGGATCGAAGGGCTGGAAGTGAACGTCGGGCGGCTCTCGGGGAACGCCACCGCCGAGGACATGGAGGAATACGGCCGGCTTCTTGAAAAAGGAAGGACCATCTTCCTGCTCAATGTCGTTCCCGACGAGACGGGCAAACCCAGCTGCTATACGGCGGGAAGCCTTGACGAAGCGTGGAGGAGGGGAGTGGAGATGGCCCGGGCGCTGCAGACGCTCCACATCCCCGGGAAGGCTGCCCTCGCGGTGGTGTCCAGCGGCGGATACCCCTACGATATCGACCTGTACCAGGCCACCAAGGCCGTCACCGCGTCCCTCGGCGCCCTGGCGCCCGGCGGGGGGCTCATCCTGTGCGCGGGACTCGAAGACGGCCTCGGCCCGGGAAACTTCGCCTCGGATCTCCCCCTGGCGCTCTCCGACCCAGGGGCTCTTCTCCGCCGGCTGGAAGATGACTTCACCATCCCGGGCTTCATCGCCCTCAAGGTTCCCCACGACATGAAGGGACATCCGGCCGCCCTGGTGACGGAGAGGGAAGGAACGCCTTTTCCGGGGGAGACCTTCACCTCTTTCGATGCGGCCATGGAGTGGATGCTGCCCCGGATCCCCCACGGTCCCGTGGTCTACGTGAAGTCGGGAAACTGCATTGTCCTCCGGGCGGACAGCGAATAAAAAAAGCCCCCGGACCGCTGGAACGGGCCGGGGGCTTTGATTCCACGGAATCCTACTTGAACCACTGCTCCTTCATTTTGCCGAGTTCTCCGCTCTTCTCGAGATCCGCGAGGGCCCCGTTGACCGCCGTGATGAACGCCGTCTCGCCGAGGTTCATGGCGAGAGCCTTTCCGGAACCGGTGATCTCCTGCTCGAAAGCAACCTTTATTTTCCCCGTGAAATCCTTGTGCTCCACGTAGCTCTTCGCCACGGGGGTGTCCATGAGGGTGGCGTCCACCCTTCCGAGGATGACTTCACGGACGCAGTCGTCGAACTTCTGGAAAGACTTTACCGTGACGTCGGGAATGGACTGGGAATAGGTCTCCTGGACGGTGCCGAGCTGGACTGCCACCGTTTTCCCCTTCATGTCCCCGAGAACCTTCATGGAATCATTGTCCGCCTTCACGATGAAGGCGCTGATGGATATTTCATAGTTTTCCGAGAAGGCGACCTTCTTCGCCCGCTCCTCCGTGGCGCTCATTCCGGCGGCCACGATGTCGATCTTTTTCGCGAGCAGGGAGGGAATGAGGCTGTCGAAAGGCATGTCCACCCACTCTATCTTCTTGCCGATCTTTGCCGCTATGGTTTCCATGAGCTCGATGTCGAAACCCTTCAGGTTGTTCTTCTCGTCACGGAACTCGTAGGGGGGGTAGGTGCTCTCCGTTCCCACGAGAATCACGTCCTTGGCCATGACATCGGCCCATCCGCCGGTGGCCGCGAGGGCCAGGACCAGAAGTGCGAGCAGCAGCTTTTTCATGATGATCTCTCCTCCGTTATTGAACATATGTTTATATCATTCCTCACGAATGATATTCAATGTACAGTCAGGATACACGCCCTGTTTTTTCCTGTCAATACCGACTTTCCGCATTTCTTCAGAAACCGTGGAATGATCGTGGCGCGGGAGGACAGGGCGGGGGAATGGGAGAAAAACAGGACGGCCGGGAAGGGGAAAATTGCGGATTTCCTCTTTTTGTGTTGACGTTCCTTCCCCCACTGGATATAATGTCCGAAACAAAAAAAGCACAGGCGATGATGCAGAATGCCCGAAGTAATGGATCTGCCGCCAGAGAGGGAAGTCCGCAGGCTGAGAGGCTTCCCGGGCAGGAACGGAGGGCTGAAAGGCTGCGGAGCCGGGGCTGAAACGGTTCGTATGAACCGGAAGTACGCCTCCGGGAGGCTCCCGTCACAGGGCCGAGAGCGGGGCGCTGTGTATGGCGCCCAAGCAGGGTGGTACCGCGAGATCAACGACTCGTCCCTTCATGGGGGGCGGGTCGTTTTTTTAATTCCCCGTTATTCGAACGGAAAGAGGTGCAGGCGGAGTGGGGCAGCAGAACGTGAATGACAAGGGGCATTTCCTCTTTGGAGGATGGGATGTGACGGAACTGGCGGAGCGGTTCGGGACGCCCCTGTATGTCCTGTCCGAGGAGGCGGTCCGGGCCCGGTGCAGGACAGTGAGGGAATCCTTCATGGACCGGTGGGAGCATTCCCTTGCCGTGTACGCAGGGAAGGCCTTTCTTCCCCTGGCCATGTGCAGGATCATCGCCTCGGAAGGCCTGGGGCTCGACGTAGTCTCGGGAGGGGAACTCCACACGGCGAAATCCGCGGGCTTCCCCATGGAGAAGGTCTTTTTCCACGGCAACAGCAAGACGGAGGAGGAACTCCGCTATGCCCTCGAAGCGGGAGTGGGACGGATCGTGGTGGACGGAACCTCCGAGCTCGATGCCCTAGAAGAGACGGCCCGGAAAGCGGGGAAAAGAGCGGATATCCTCTTCCGGGTCACCCCGGGAGTGGACGCCCATACCCACAGATACATCCTCACGGGCCACACGGGCTCCAAGTTCGGCTTCCCTCTCCTCGGGAATTCCCTTCGGGATGCCGTCAGGAGGGCCATGAACTCGGACTGCCTTTCCCTCAGGGGATTCCATTTCCACATCGGTTCCCAGATTTTCGAGAACACGTCCCACGTGATGGCCGTTGGGATCGTGGTGAAGACCATCGCCGAATTCTCCCGGGATCTCGGCTTCACCACCATGGAGCTCAACATGGGCGGAGGATACGGCGTGGAATTCGACCCCGAAGGGAAGACCCCCCCCATAACCTCCTTCACCGATGCCATGATGGAG
>JAPXRK010000151.1:0-4889 GCA_033813575.1 Synergistales bacterium | reverse complement strand
AGGGGGATATATCGGCCACAAGGCCGCCAAGATGGCCCAACGGTCCAAGTCCCTGGAACGGCGGCGGCAGGAGGCTCTCGAGGAGAAATCGGCCCTGCTGCGGAACGTGGAGGAAGGGGAGAAACTGAAGCTCTTCCCCCTCGCCTTCCACTCTCCCGGGCTGGCGGAGCTGGAGAATGTCTCCGTCCGCTACGGGGACAGGACCGTCTGCGAAGGAGTGAGCTTCTCCATCGGCCGGGGGGAGAGGATCGCTCTCCGGGGCCGGAACGGGTGCGGCAAGTCGAGCATCCTGAAGCTGATCCTCGGAGAGAGTCTGGAGTACGGCGGAAGGCTCTCCGTGGCGTCGGGGCTGAAGATCTCCTGGCTCCCCCAGGACGCCGAGGGACTCTCCGGCAGCCTGAGCGGCTACGCCCGGCAGTCCGGAATCGACAAAAGCCTCTTCCTGGCGATCCTGAGAAAGCTGGATTTCTCCAGGACCCAGTTCGAGAAGAACATGGAGGACTACAGCGGGGGGCAGAAGAAGAAGGTGCTCCTCGCCCGGAGCCTCTGCGAGCAGGCCCACCTGTACCTGTGGGACGAGCCGCTGAACTACATCGACGTGATTTCGAGGATGCAGATTACTGAACTGCTGCTGGAGCATCGGCCCACCATGGTCTTCGTGGAGCACGACAGGGCCTTCTGCGACGAGGTGGCCACAAGGGTGGTGGACCTGTAAGGGCCTGATGGGGATTGTCATCCCGAGCGAATGCGAGGGATCTCGGTTTTTGAGACATTCAAATCAAGCCCGAAAAACAACCTTGATCCTTCCCCCCTGCGGGATGCAGCGCGATCGCGTTCGCTCGGGAAACTCAGACTGACTCTGCCCTCCTGTTTTGTTGTCATCCCGAATGAGCGAAGCGAAGAGGGATCTCGAGTTTGTCATCCTGAACAAAGTGATCGCGTTCGTCAGCATGACGGGACAAAGGCAGGATCAGATTCCTCGTCGCCAAAACCGCTCCTCGGAATGACAGCAAGGCCAGCCATCGGGATGATATAATACTAATGTTCGATAAGAATAACTTTCGCGAATCGAGTATTTCCATAGGCCCCAGGGGGCCTGTGCGATCAGGAGGATAAGAGAAATGAGACTCTTGGGACTGCTGTTTTTCGCCGTGCTTGCGGCTCACTACTCGTACATCTATTTCAGGCTGCGGAGCGCCATCGGGCCGGGGTGGAAGTGGACCGCGCTGTACGTGGCCCTCACGTTCTTCCTGGTCTTCGGCTCACGGGCGCTCTGGCAGACGGACCTGGGGGATTACCCCGAATTCAGGAAGGCGCTGTCCTACGTCGTATATCTGGGCCTGGCCTTCTTCTTCATCCTCTTCACGGCCTTCGTCGTCCTGGACCTGGCCCGGTTCCTGGCATGGCTGGGCGACACACTCTTCTCCACGAGGCTGGGAGGACTGCTTCCGTCACCGAAGGTCCGGACATGGGCTGCGGTGGGCTTCGCTTTTCTCGCCTGCGGCTACGGCTGGTTTGAAGCCCTCAGCGTGCGGACCAGGCATGTGACCATTGAAACGGAGAGGCTCCCGGCGGGAACGGACCGGATCCGCATCGCCCATATTACCGACGTGCATTTGGGATGGATCATCCAGGAGGGGCGCCTCGACCGCATCCTCGCTCCCGTCAGGGCTGCGGAGCCGGACCTGGTGGTCAGCACCGGGGATCTCGTGGATGACAACATGGAGTTTCGGGACGAGGAGATCGAGCTCCTCAGAGGTTTGAACCCGCCTCTCGGGACCTATGCCGTCACCGGCAACCACGAGTACCACGCGGGCGTGCGGCAGGCCGTGGAATTCAAGGAGCGGGCCGGGATGAGGGTGCTGCGGGACGAACCCCTCTCCGTGGGCGGCCTGGTCCTCGTCGGCATGGATGATGCCTCCGCCAGGCGTTCCGGCGGAACGAACAATCCGGAACAGGCTATTTTAGCCTCCCTTCCCGGGGACCGTTTTGTGGTGCTGCTCAAACACCGTCCCATAGTGGCCGCTGAATCGGAGGGACTCTTCGACCTCCAGCTCTCGGGTCATACCCACGGAGGGCAGATCTGGCCCTTCTACTGGCTGACCCGCCTGGCCCACGACTACCGGCCGGGGCTGAGAGCCGTCTCGCCACGGAAAGGGGAAGCCTATGCGGCGGAAGCCTCCAGGGAAAGCCTGGTCTACGTGAGCAACGGCGCGGGAACCTGGGGACCGCCCCTCCGGTTCTTCGCTCCTCCTGAAGTGACGATT
This sequence comes from Synergistales bacterium, assembly GCA_033813575.1. GTDB lineage: Bacteria > Synergistota > Synergistia > Synergistales > Aminobacteriaceae > Aminivibrio. The sequence continues at coordinate 2,622 of JAPXRK010000151.1, read as the reverse complement.
TTCGACATCGTCAGAAAAAAGGGGAACTGAAAGGGAGAAAACAGCTCCCTTTCAGTCCCCGGAAATCTGCTGCAGGTGCTGAAGCGATTTTCTTCGGGCGCCCCTACTTCTCCTCCATGAGCTCGATGATGGCGCCGTCCTTCCGGACGAAGCAGAGCCAGCAGGCGCCTCCGTCCATCTTCGGGACAATGACCTCGTCGGCCAGGCCTGCGTACTTCTCGATGGAATCGACCTTCGCGGCCACGTGCACGTCGTAGTGCATGGCCTCGGGGAAGACCGTCCCGGGAAGGAATCGGACGTATTCCATGGCGAAGGGTGACTTTTCCGGCGGGGTGACGTAGATCTCCGCCCCGGGGACGTAGGTCTCCCCCTCTTTGCTCTGGGTGGTGGGGATGCCGATGTGGACGATCTCGAACATGGTATCTCTCCTTTCCGGCTAAATACGATGGAAGAACAGGGGGGCGGAAGTGTCCGTCCCCCTGTTTCATGCGATTCTCACGAATGGTTCTTCATCTCGAGATAGGCTTCGTAGGCCTCCCTGTCAGAGAAACCCTCATGCACCACTTTCCCGACGGCCATGGCCATGGCTGCGGGATGTTCGCTCTGGAAGATGTTCCGCCCCATGTCCACCCCTCGGGCGCCCTCCCGGACGGCCCGGTACGCCATGGTCAGCGCCTCGTCCTCGGGAAGCTTTTTGCCCCCTGCGATGACGATGGGTACGGGACACGCCGCCGCGATCTGCTCGAAATCCTCGCAGTAATAGGTCTTCACCATGTGGGCCCCGTGCTCCGCCAGGATACGGGTCGCCAGCAGGAAGTACCTGGCGTTCCGGGCAAGCTGCTTTCCCACGGCCACCACGCCCAGTACCGGGATTCCGTACCGTTCGCCCAGGTCCACCGTGCGGCACAGGAGTTCAAGGGAATCCCGCTCGCCCTGCGCCCCGATGAAGGTCTGGACGGCCAGGGCCGAGGCGTTGATCCGCAGGGCGTCCTCCATGTCCAGGCCTGCTCCTCCCCCGACGCTCATGTCCTCGAACAGTACCGAGGCGTCGTGGGTGGCCCGCAGGCAGAGGGCCCTGTTCGTGTCGGGAGGGACGCAGGTGCGCAGGGCCCCCCGGGTCGCCATGAGGACGTCCACGAAGGGAAGCAGGGGCTTGATAACGATGTCAAGCCGCTCCAGCCCCGAGGTGGAACCCATGATGTAGCCGTGGTCGAAGGCCAGCATGACCGTGTTGCCCGAAGAGGGGCGGAAGATGCGGGAAAGCCGGTTCTTCATCCCCCAGGAGCAGGAGGAAAGCCCCTTCACGTGGAATCCGGCAAGCTTCGGGGGGACATCCAGGCGGTAGTCCTTGCCCGCGGTATTTCCGGCATTGTCAGCCATTTTCCTATCTTCCTCCGGCAGTTCTTCGTCCGCCCGCCGTCATTTGCTGAAGGCGATGGTCCGGGCCGGTGTGTTCCAGAGGCGAAGGAACTCGTCATTCCACCTGGCGATGTTGAGCTGGAAGCCCGCCTGCTCCTGTACGGTGAGAATTTCGCCCACCATGTTGGCCGCCACTTCGATGCCGAGGCTCTCGAGGTAGCGTACGCAGTCCTTGTAGAGGATGAACTGCTCCATGAGGGTGGTGGACCCGGAGCCGTTCACCATGACGAAGGCCCTGTCCCCCTTCCGGAGGGGAATGTCCTTCACCAGGGCGTTGGCCATGATGGCGATGGTCTCCCTGGCGGTCTTCATTGGCTGCCGGCCGCCGCCGCCCTCGCCGTGCTGCCCCATGCCGATCTCCATGTCCTCGTCGCCCAGGTCGCCGAAGGACGCGCCGCTGGCGGGGTGGGTAGCGCACCGGACCGCCACGGCTATGGTGGCCATGCTGTCGGCGTAGCGCTGGGCCAGATCGGCCACCTCGTCAAGGGACCTGCCTTCCTTGGCCGCCGCCGCAGCGATATGGTAGAGGGGCACAGCACCCGCAAGTCCACGGCGGTCGTCGGCGTTGGACCGGGGGGCGTTCGAGATGTCCTCCTGGGTGACCACCTTCCGGACGTTCAGTCCCGCCTGTTTGCACATTTTCATGGTCATGTTGCCGGTGAGCATATCCCCGGCGTGGTTCAGCACCAGGAAGAGCACCCCCTTCCCCCTGTCCGCCAGCTTGATGGCCTCGAAGCAGCTCTGGGGGTTGGGTGCGGCAAAGACGTCCCCCGCCACGGCGATGTCCAGCATACCGTCGCCCACGAAACCCGAAAGAGCGGGCTCATGTCCGGTGCCGCCAAGGGTCACGATGGTCACCCGGTCGGCGTCCTTGAGCGTCCTGGAGACGACGAGGTTTCCGGGGAGCACGTCGACAATGTCTCCGTGGGCGAGGGCAAGCCCTTCCAGCATCTCGGCGGTCAGCGTGTTCGGATCGTTGAGAAACTTTTTCATCTTCATGCCGTTCATCCTCCCTGCGTTATTGATCCCGGTCCAGGCCTTCCGAGAGGCCCTGAAAGAAATACTTCATCGACATAGCCCCGGCGTCCGGCGTGCCGATGCTCCGCTCCCCGTAGTTCTTCGCCCGGCCGAACCTGGCGGCGAAATTGACGGTCTCCCCTGCACCGGCCTCCGCGGCCCGGGCGGCCGTCTTCATCATGTCAG
>JAPXRK010000150.1:0-4897 GCA_033813575.1 Synergistales bacterium | reverse complement strand
GATCACTGGGGTCCTTCCGAGGGACGGGTGAGGCCGGACGGGGGTTCGCGGTGGTGGCGGAAGAAGTGCGGAAGCTCGCCGAGGAGAGCAACGAGGCCGCCAAGAAGATCGCGGAGCTTGCGGGGATGATTACAAAGGATCTGGACCAGGTGGTCTCCTCGTCGGAAAAAAGTGCGAAGAACTCCCACGCCTCCGCCGGGCTCGCTGAAGAGACCCGGGAGACCATTGCGAAGATGATGGAAGCCCTGGCAAGAATTTCGTCCTCGACCCAGGACCTTGCGGCTGTCTCGGAGGAGCAGGCGGCGTCCAGCGAGGAGATCGCCGGGGCGGTGCAGAACATCGCGTCAAGGGTCGGTGCCGCGGCTTCGTCCTCCGACATGGTGCGGGGACAGATGAAAGAAGTGGCCGAATCGGCGGAACGGGTCGCCCAGGGCTCCGAAGAACTTGCGAACCTGTCTGCGGAACTGCGGAAACTGGTGGGGTACTTCCGGTTCGAGCACGAAGGGGAACAACGGGGGCTTTTACCGACAAAGGTAAATACAGCCCAGAAAAGAAACAATCCCTCCAAGGGAAGATAGGTAAGAAGAATCGGCCGGCAGTCCGTCCGTACTACTCGGGACGTTCCGGCAAGCAAAAAGAGAGATCCGGATCAGGGCGGTACCCTGTTCCGGATCTCTCTTTTTCGCTCCTCGGGAATGAGAGGAAAAATCAGATCCCGATATCCTTTAAACTGGCCTCTTCGGAATGACCACAATTTGAGGTTTTTTAAAATTTTGACCTGCGTCAAGGAAGGAAATCCGGACCTCCTGTATCCTCAGCCTACCACACATAAAGGGAGGTCATATTCATGACAAACAGAACGTTTCAGCTGGAAACCGTTTCCTGTCCGAGCTGCATAGCGAAAATCGAGGGTATGCTGAAAAAAACCGGAGGCATCAGCAGTTCAGAGGTGCTGTTCAATTCATCAAGAGTAAAGGTGAGCTTTGACGAGAGCGCTGTCACCGCAGAAGAGATCAGGGCGAAAATTGAAAGCCTGGGCTACCTGGTCCTGAGCGAAAAGTAGGAAGAAGGGGGTGTCTTCAATGATGAAAATGATGAAAATGACGAAAGGGCGGATTGTTCTCATCTCGGGGATTCTGGCCGCTGCATCCTTCGTTCTGAAAGAGATGATCGGATACGAAAAGATCACGATATTTCTGATGCTTGCCACAACCGTAATTGCAGGCACCCCTGTTTTCAGGAAGGCCATCGGGGCGCTGAGGTATCGCATCGTCGGGATCGACGCCCTGGTAACCATTGCCGTTACCGGAGCCGTTATCATCGGCGAGTACTGGGAGGCGGCCGCGGTAACCTTTCTGTTCATGCTGGGCGACTACCTCGAGTCCAGGACCATTGAAAAAACGAGGTCTTCCATAAAGGCGCTGCTCGATATGGCGCCGGATAAGGCAAGAGTGCGAAGAAACGGCGCCGAAACGGAGATCGATCCGGAAGATGTGGTGAAAGGCGACCTCGTGGTGGTGAGGCCCGGAGAAAAAATAGCGGTCGACGGAACCGTGGTGGAGGGCTCGGCCTACATCAACCAGGCGGCCATTACCGGAGAGTCCATTCCCATAAGCCGCACCGTGGATGAAACGGTGTTTTCGGGGACCGTCATCGAGTCGGGATATCTGATTGTCAGGGCAGACAGGGTGGGCGAGGACACCACTTTTGCCAGGATTCTGCAGATGGTCGAGGATGCCCAGGACAAGAAGGCGATAACACAGAAGTTCCTGGAAAAGTTCTCCCGCTATTACACCCCGGCGATAATCTTTCTTTCCATTGCCCTGTTCCTCGCGACGAAAGATCTGGTGCTGGCCCTGACACTTCTGGTCATAGCCTGTCCGGGCGCCCTTGTGATATCCACTCCCGTCTCGGTCGTGGCCGGCATAGGAAACGGGGCGAAACACGGAGTTCTTGTCAAGGGCGGGGAAATTATGGAGAAACTTGGAACCGTGAAGGCTGTCGCTTTTGACAAGACAGGAACCCTGACCGTGGGGAAACCCTCTGTGACACGGGCAGAGCCGGTGGGCATGAGCGAAGATGAACTTTTAAGGATTGCTGCGGTCGGTGAATCCTACTCGGAACATCCGCTGGGAAAAGCCATCATCTCAGCGGCGACAACAAAACTGGGGAGGATCAGCGAAACTCCTGAGGATGCGGAAATTTTCAGCGGCCATGGGCTCAGATACAGCCTTGACGGAAAAACCTACTTCATCGGCAACAGGAAATTGTTCACGGACAACGGAATCAGTGTTGAGAGACACGAAAGTTATCTGCAGAGCGAGGAGAAAAAGGGGCAGACGGCGGTTATCGTGGGTACTGCCGAGGGTGTATGCGGAATCATATCCATTGCCGACACCGTGAGGCCTGAGGCGAAGGCTCTGATTGCCGACCTTGAATCGCGGGGAATTGAAAAGATTGTCATGCTGACCGGAGACAACATAAGAGCGGCCCGGGCGATTGCTAAGGAAACAGGCATCCGCGAGTTTTACAGCGAACTGCTTCCCGACGACAAAGTGCGGATTCTGTCCGAACTCCGTGAACGATACGGAAGCGTCGCCATGGTGGGCGACGGAGTCAACGACGCACCGGCGCTCGCTTCCTCGGATTTGGGGATAGCCGTCGGAGGAGCCGGCAAGGATATAGCGATGGAAACGGCGGACGTGGTACTCTTGTCGGCAGGAATCAGGAAACTGTCCTATGCGGTCGGACTGAGCCGGGCTACCGTCCGGAACATGAAGCAGAACATCACCTTCGCTCTTCTTGTGGCGGCGTTTCTTCTGGCGGGAGTGCTGGCCAAAACCGTTACGCTGTCATTCGGAATGCTGGTACATGAAGTTTCCGTACTCCTGGTCATACTCAACGCGGTCAGGCTGCTTCATTACGGGGAATCGAAAAAGCCGGAGGACGTTCCATCCGGTGAAGGGGGAATTGCCGTTGAAGAACTGTAGCTGCAGTGGTGGCGAGAACTGGCGGAACTGTTTTGAAAATGTGCCTCTTTTTCAATCCCTGAGCCCTGACGAAATGTCGGAGATAGCCTCCATTACCGAACCCCGCACCTTTCTAAAGGGAGAGTTCATTTACAGGGAGGGGGACACCGGCGGGAAACTCTATATTCTCCACACCGGCGGGGTGAAAATATCCAGGCTCAGTTCCGACGGCAAGGAACAGGTCATACGAGTCATAGGCCCGGGAGAATTCATCGGAGAGCTTTCACTGTTCAGTTACCTTCCGTTTACGGACGATGCGGCAGCCCTTGAAAACTCCACCATGTGCTTTATCGACGGCGGGAAGCTGAAGCTGCTGATGTCGAAATATATCTCCATCGCTTTCAAGGTTATGGACGAACTGAGCAAAAGGCTCGAACGGGCCGAAAACCTGATAAAGGAAATCAGCCTGAATTCCGTGGAAGAGAGGCTAGCGAGGGTTCTGCTCGATTTATCTGGTGAAGAGAAGGAAATCATTCTCCCCATGACAAAAGGAGACTTCGCCTCCCAGCTGGGGATGAGCCAGGAAACCCTGAGTCGGAAACTGTCTTCCTTTCAGGAAGAAGGGCTCATTTCACTCAAGGGACATAAAAGGATAATCATTGAGAACAGGGAACGATTGCAGAAACTTCTCTGAGCGGATACAGAGCAAAAGGACCTTGAAAGCCGCTGACCAGGCTCCGGCACGGGGCAAACCAGCCTCTGGATTTCCCTGCGCGTCGCTCCGTTCGGGACGACAGTATTTGCCTGTCATTCTGAGGGCGAAGCCTGAAGAATCTCGCCTTCACCGGGATTCAGAAGCCGCCAGCGTGAAGTACACCTTCTCCATTCTCTGAAACACCGCCTGCCAGGTGTTGTTTTTCAGCCGTTCCGCCAGTTCTCTGTACGATTCCGCCGAAGGCGGTCCGGGGGAGATGTCCGTCAATGTCTCCCTCAGTGTTGCGGCAATGTCGCTGACGAATTTCGGTTCGTATCCCGGCGCGATGGTATCAGCCCCTTCCAGGGGAGGGCAGGGGATCAGCCGGAGCCAGTCCTTTCCCGCGATTTTGAGGATGTCCCTGACGCCCGGCAGGTCGGTGGCAAGGCAGAGGCAGCCGGAAGCAAGAGCCTCCGGGAGTACCAGGGGAAGGCCCTCGTAAAGTGAGGGGAGAATGAAAACGTTCGCCCCGGACAGGGCGGCCGCGAATTCTTCCTGTCTCAGAGATCCTGCAATGACTGCGCGGTTTCCGAGCCTCCCGGCGAGGTCGAGGCATTCGGCCCGTTCGGGATCCGTACCACCTCCGGCAAGAAACAGCGTCCACGGCAGATCAGTGACGGAAGCGAATGCCCGGAGCATCCAGGGTACCCCCTTGGCGCGGCTGAGTTTTCCCCCATAGACGATTGTCGGAATATCCGTCTTTTTCTCTCCCGGAACAAACAGCCCGCTCCGGAATCCGGCGCCTGTGACGTGGATCCGTTCAGGAGGAATTCCGTAGAGCTGCCGCACCTCCTCCGCCTGTCCTGAATACAGCGCAAATACCCCGTCAAGACCGGAGCACCCGAAGACAACGTCCTGCCTGAATCGGGGGCATGCGTGCATTTGCCGAAGATCTGTTCCGTGGCACGTTGCCACCATGGGGATGCCCGGAAGGGTGCTGCGGGCGAGAGACGTGAGCAGCCAGAGGTGGTTCGAGTGGATAATGTCCGGACGGAACCCGGCCGCAGCCTCCAGGACCGCCGTTTTGAAGGCGTCGATGTAGGAGAAGAGCTGCCGGTCCGTCAGGTCGGAGAACCGCATGGACGGATAGGGCATGACGTCGCTCATGCCCGGTATCGGGAAGGGGAGGTCTCCTCCCCCGAAGGTGACGAAACGGGTCCGGAGATGTGAAAGG
>JAPXRK010000149.1:0-4906 GCA_033813575.1 Synergistales bacterium | reverse complement strand
CCTTCGGGGCGTGCTGTCCCGCCGAGGTGGAGCTTGCCGAGGAAGTGAAGGGGGTCTTCCCCTCCATGGAGCTCCTCCGGTTTGTCTCGTCGGGAACGGAGGCGGTGATGACCGCCCTTCGGGTTGCCCGGGGGTTCACGGGGCGGGACCTGGTGGTGAAGTTCGAGGGGTGCTACCACGGCCACTCGGACAGCATGCTGGTGAACGCCGGAAGCGGCGCCCTGACCCTGGGCCATCCCGACAGCGGCGGCGTGCCTGCTTCCGTGGCCTCCGCCACGGTGGTGGTGCCCTTCAACGATGAAGAGAAGGTCGCCGAGGCCTTCCGGCTGTTCGGCGGCCGCATCGCCGCCGTGATCGTGGAGCCCTGGGCGGGGAACATGGGCCTGGTGCCTCCCTGCGAAGGCTTTCTGCCCTTCCTGCGGGAGATCACGGAGAAGCACGGCGCCCTTCTGGTCTTCGACGAGGTGATCACCGGCTTCCGGGTCCCCGAGGGAGGGGCCCAGCAGAGAGCGGGCATCATCCCGGACCTTTCCTGCCTGGGGAAGATCATCGGCGGGGGGCTCCCCGTGGGGGCCGTGGGCGGCCGCCGGGAGGTCATGGAGGTGCTCGCCCCCCTCGGGCCGGTGTACCAGGCGGGAACCCTCTCGGGAAATCCCCTGGCCATGGCGTCGGGACTGGCGACCCTCGGGGTGCTGAAGCGGGAAGGGATTTACGAGCAACTGGAGGAGACGGCCGTCCTGTTCGCCGACGGGCTGAAGGATGCCGCTTCCCATGCCGGGATTCCCCTGTCGGTCTCCCGGTTCGGCTCGGTGCTGGGGCTGTTCTTCGCTCCCCGGCTTCCCCGGAACCTCGGGGAGGTGAAGGGGACGGACGGGGCGAAATACCCCTCCTTCTTCCACGGCATGGAGGAGAGGGGGCAGTACTTCGCGCCGTCGCCCTTCGAGGCCGCCTTCGTCTCCCTGGCCCACGGCCGGGAGGTGGTGGAGGAGACCCTCGCCGCCGCCTGGGAGGTCTTTACCTCCCTGTGACCATTCGGGCCACTTCCACGGCGGCGTAGGTGATCAGGATGTCCGCTCCCGCCCTGCGGAGGGCGAGGTGGGCCTCCAGGAGCCCCCTTGGACCGTCCAGGGAACCGGCGGCGGCTGCGTGCCGGAGCATCATGTACTCGCCGCTCACCAGGTAGCAGGCCAGGGGCAGCAGGGTGGACTCCCGGAGCCGGGAAAGAATGTCCATGTAGAGGAGGGAGGGCTTCACCATGAGGATGTCGGCCCCTTCCTCCTCGTCGAGAAGGGACTCCCGGAGGGCCTCCTTCCAGTTGGTGGAGGCCATCTGGTAGGACCGCCGGTCCCCGAAGGAGGGGGCGCTGCCGGCCGCGTCCCGGAAGGGACCGTAGAAGGCCGACGAGAACTTGGAGCTGTAGCTCATCACCGGCAGGGAGGGGAATCCCCCGTTGTCCAGGGCCCTCCGTATGGCGGCCACCTGGCCGTCCATCATGGCGGAGGGGGCCACCATGTCCGCCCCGGCCCGGGCGTGGCTGAGGGCGATTCGGCCGAGCTCGAGGACCGTGGGGTCGTTGTCCACGGCGCCGTCCTCCTTCAGGAGGCCGCAGTGGCCGTGGTCGGTGTACTCGCACATGCAGACGTCGGTGGTGAGGTGGATCTCCCTGCCGTACTTTTCCTTCAGCAGTCTGAGGCCCTGCTGCACCGGTTGGTCCTCCGCCCAGGCGGACGTTCCCCGGGGATCCTTCCGGGAGGGGAGGCCGAAGAGCAGAAAGGACCGGATCCCCGCTCCCAGGGCGGTGTCCACCGCCTCGTGGAGGCGGTCGGGGGAGATGTGGTCCACCCCGTGCAGGGAGGGAACGGGGTTCCGCACCCCCGTGCCCGGGACCGTGAAGAGGGGAAGAATCATCTGCCTCGGCTCGAGGGAGACCTCCCGCACCATTTCCGCCAGCACGGGATGCTCCCGCAGGCGGCGCATTCTGTTCGTCAATCCGTTCATTCTTTTTCCTCCGTAAATTTCGTGTTTTTCAGCTCCGCCAGCAGGGCGGCGAGAGATTCCAGCGTCGGTTCGGCCATCACGAGGGCCTTCCGTTCGAGGAGCCGTTCCGTGGCCGCTGCGCAGGGTGTTCCCCATCCCACGGGAACGGTTCCCTCGGGCAGGGACAGGCCCGCTGTTTTCCAGGCCCGGACCAGGGCGGCGCTGCCGAAGACCACCGCATCCAGCCCCGTCTCCTCCCACAGGGACGGGTAGCTCTCCCACCCCGGGGGCAGGCCCGGGACCATGCGGTAGGCGGGGATGTTCACAACAGTTGCTCCTGAGGTGCGCACCGCGTCCTCCGGCAGGGGGGAACCCGCCTCGTTCCGGAAAAAAACCACCCGTTCCCCCGGCTGAACCTGCTTGGCGAGCAGGGACGCCAGGGCCTCCGATGTGGAGGGCCGCGCTTCGCCGTCCGCCCGAAGGCCCGTGCGGGCGAGGGCTGCCGTGGTTCCCGGGCCGATGGAGGCGATCTTCCCCCGGAGGGTCCGCAGGTCGGTCCTCCGGGAGAGGAGTGCGGCGCCCCGGGGGCTCGTGACCACGATCCAGTCCGCTCCTGCGAGGAGGTCCTCCTCACCGGGGAAAGGCAGTTCTTCTTCCGTGAGGAGGGGAAGGCTGAAGCCGTCGGCTCCCAGGCTCTCCAGGAACCGGGCGGTGTCCCAGCTCTCGGGTGCCGGGCGGACCACGGCGACCTTCAGCCCCGCCAGGGGGCCCCGCTCGGGGGAGAGGGCAAGCCCCGCCGTTCCGCCGGCCGTCACCACGGCTGGGCCGCGCAGAACCGGAGGGCTGTCCGACAGGGGAAAACGCACCGTGGAGGCGCACCCCCACCCGCCCCTGGTGACGGCGGCGCAGGGGGTCTCCGGGGCCATGCCGTTCGCCTCCAGGAACCGGGCAAGGTTGCCCCAGGACGAGGCTCCCATGTAGACCGCCAGGGTTCCGCCCCCTTCGGCGACGGCCTTCCAGAGGGTTTCTCGGGGGGCGCCGTTCTCCTCCGAATGCCCCGTGGCCAGGGTGAGGGAGTCGGCCAGGCCGCGGTGGGTGGGTGGGATGCCCGCTCTTCCGAGCCCTCCGATGGCGGCGGTGATGCCGGGGGTGCAGGTCCAGGGAATGCCCGCCTTTTCCAGGGCGAGAGCCTCCTCCCCACCCCGGCCGAAGACGAAGGGGTCACCGCCCTTCAGCCGGACAACCGTTCCCTTCGTCTTTCCAAGTTCTGTGAGGAGGGCGTTGATCTCGGGCTGTTTCATGCTCGCCCGGCCCTTCCGCTTGCCGGCGGCGTGGAATTCGCACGTCCGGGGAGCGAGCTGGAGCAGGTCCGGGTGGATGAGGCTGTCGTAGACCACCGCGTCGGCCCGGCGCAGGAGTTCCATGCCCTCGAGGGTGATCCATCGGGGGCCGGCGCATCCCGCCCCCACGAGGTGGACGGTCATGGCCGTCCCTCCGCTCCGGTCAGGCTCTCGGCGAGCAGCCGCACAGCCTCAGGCGTTTCCCGGAACCGGTCGCCCAGGGCCGCTCCTGCCCTGACGGCCTCCTTCTCCGAGGCCACGGGGCCGCGACAGGAGAGGCGGACGCTCTCCCGGCCCAGGGGGTCGAGGATCTCCGCCTCAAGGACGAGAATCCGGCTCTCCATGCGGGCGAGGGCGGCGAAGGGGACATGACACCCTACCCCGAGAGTCTTCAGCAGGGACCGCTCCGCCAGTGAGCAGAGGAAGGTCTCCCGGTGGGCGATCGAGCGGCCCAGAGAGAAGAGGGACGAGTCGAGGGGCGCCTCAAGGGCGATGATCCCCTGGCAGGGAGCGGGAAGGAATGGAAGGCTCTCCGCCCCCCCCGGGGGGCGGATTCCCATGCGCTCCAGCCCTGCGGCGGCCAGGACGAGGGCGTCGTACAGGCCGTCCTCCATTTTGTTCAGGCGGGTGGAGAGGTTCCCCCGGATCTCCCGGACGGAGAGGCCTGGCCGCACCCGGAGGAGCTGGGCTTTCCGGCGGGGGCTCGACGTGCCCACCACGGCCCCTTCGGGCAGGGTTTCCAGGGTGTGCCCGCCACGGGAGACCAGCACGTCTCCCGCGGAATCCCGGGGGAGGACCGAGGCGATCTCGAGGCCGTCCCGGCAGCAGGAGGGAACGTCCTTGAGGCTGTGGACGGCCCCGTCTCCCTTTCCGCCGAGGAGGGCTTCCTCGATGCAGCCGGAGAAGGCGCCGCTCCCGCCGAAGGAGCAGAGGGGGCTGACGGTGTCCCGGTCGCCCCGGGTGGACAGGGGAACGATCTCCACATCCAGGCCCTTCTCCCGGAGCGGGGCGGCCATCCGTTCCGCCTGCAGCAGTGCGAGGGCACTGCCCCTGGTAAGCAGTCTCATGGGCGGTTCTCCTTTTCTTCTGTCATGTCTTCGAGACTTTGCCGGAGCCGTTTTTTAAGTGAAGCCGACCCGGCGGGGTCGCCCCCTCCGCTTCCCGCACCGATCACGAACCCTTCCCACCGGAACTGGGCCGCCAGGGCCCAGGAACCGGATTCCGGGGCTCCGCAGCAGTTGAGCAGGCACCCCGTCCCCTCCGCCAGGGGGAGGACGGCCGCCGTCTCTTCCGGCGGCAGGGCCAGCAGGGCGAGGCGGTGCTTCAGGAAGTCCGCCCGCTCGGCTGTCCGGCGCTCCCACCGGATGGTCCCCTCCGCGGCGAGGGTTTGCAGCTCCGGCACGGCCTCCGGCGATACGAGGTCCACGGCGGCTCCCCCGTCCAGGAGGGTGCGGATCTTCCGCAGCCCCACGGGGCCTCCGCCGACCGCGAGGATCGGTCCCGCGGCCGGGGAGAGGCAGATCATGAGGGAGAAGTTTCCGGGCCGCGGCTCAGTCATCGGCCGGTTCCTCCATGTCGCCGGAGAGGAT
>JAPXRK010000148.1:0-4935 GCA_033813575.1 Synergistales bacterium | reverse complement strand
GTACGGAGGAGACCAGGATCCTCGACTTCAGTTCTTCCCTTTCCTCCGGGAAGTCCTCCCTGAAATGGACGCCACGGCTCTCTTCCCGGAGAAGGGCCGCCCGGGCCACCGCTTCGGCGGTACAGGTGAGCCCCTTCATCTCCAGGGCGTGGAGAAGGTCCATGGGGTCTTCCGCCTTCAGGGGCGGGAAGGAGGCCTTCCATTCCTCCAGGGCCCCCAGGCATCGGCGGAGGCCCTCCCCGCTCCTGCAGGGACCGAGCCTTTCCTGGACGATTGTCCGGAGCCGCTCCCTGGCTTCCCGGGGACGGATCCCCCCTTCTCCGGTGATGAAGGGCAGGTCAGGCCTGATTTCCGAAACGTCACCAACGCTGCCTTCTCCGGCTTCTTCTGCCGAAAACCTGCCGGCCCGAAGGCCGAAGGTGACGATGTTCGTCAGGGCGTTTCCTCCCATGCGGCTCGCCCCGTCCACTCCTCCGGTCACCTCGCCGCAGGCGTACAGCCCCGGAAGAGCCGTCCGCCCCTCGGTGTCGATGGGAATTCCCCCCGCGAAATAGTGCTGGATGGGCGAAAGCTCCACAGGTCCGGCCCGGCGTTCCGGGGGAAGGTCCACCATGAGGGACACCCGAACATCAGGAATAGTCAGCATCTCGTCACTCAGATCCTCCAGATGGAGCAGGGTTTTTCTCCCCTGCTTCTCATGGCGGGAGAGGAAGATGGAGCTCCTGTCCCTGGCAAAAAAGTTTGCTTCCTTCCCCGAGGAGAGCCCCCAGGAGAGAATGGCCTCCCGGAGGAATTCCCGTCCGCTTTCGTCGGTGACGGGAATGTAGTCCAGTATGGCGAGCCCCACCATCCACAGGGGAAAGGAATTGTCCTTCCAGCCCAGGGGGTAGAACTGGACGTACTCCATGTCCACGAGGTCCAGGCCGGCCTCGAGGGCGAGGGCGTACCCGTCGCCGGTCATCCGGGCGGGATTGTCCGTCCTGGAAAAGATTCTGCCTCCGCCGCCGGTGGCGAGAATGACGGCGGAAGCCGGGGAACGGTACTTTTTCCCCGTCTTCCAGTTCAGCCACTCCAGTCCTTCCGCTCCCCTCTCCCCTGTGAGGAGCTTCGTTGCCGCGCAGTTTTCGAGGACGGACACCCCCTCGGCTTTGGCCAGGGCTGCGAGTTCCCTGGTCAGGCCGCCTCCTCCCATGATCTCGGAAGGGGCCGATCTCCGCACGGAAGCATGCCCCGATGCGCTGATCTTCAGAGTGATCCCCCAGTCCGCCAGGACCCTGAGGCTTCTCTCCGATTCTTCTGCCAGCACCCGGACAAGTTTCCGGTCGTTCACTCCCCGACCGGTCTCAAGGATCCGCCGGAAGTGGTCGTCCGGGGTCACCGTTCCGGAGGAGAGGGAAAAGAGCCCCCCGGAATAGGCAGTGCAGTTTGCGTCCCCGCAGGCGGTCTTGGAGAGAAGCAGGACCTCCGCTCCCCGCTTTGCTGCCGCGACGGCGGCGGTGAGGCCCGCTCCGCCCGACCCGACGACGATGATTCTCTTCTTCATGGTTCTCCTCCTCCCTATGAACGGAGCCCCGCGGCATGCGCGGGGCTCCGAAAGCTGTTCTCTTCACGTGCGGGAAGTTATTCCTCTTCGTCCTCCTGCTTGTGGGCGGCGATGACCTTCTTCGAGATCTCGGCGGGGACTTCCTCGTAGTGGTCGTATTCCATGGTGAATGTTCCCCGCCCTGAGGTCATGGAACGAAGGATGATGGCGTACCGGAACATCTCCGCGAGGGGGCACTGGGCCTTGACCACCTGCTGGTGTCCCTTGCTGTCGATGCCCAGGATCCTGCCCCTCCGTCCGTTGAAGTCGCCCATGACGTCGCCCAGATACTCCTCGGGAACGGTGACTTCCACGTTCATGATGGGCTCCAGGAGCACGGGGTTCGCCTCGAGGATACCCTTCTTGAAGGACAACCGGGCGGCGAGTTTGAAGGCCATTTCGGAGCTGTCCACGTCGTGGTAGGAGCCGAAGAAGAGGGTGGCCTTGAAGTCCACCACGGGGAAGCTGGCAAGGGGTCCCTTGACGAGGGCTTCCCGGAGGCCCTTTTCGACGGCGGGAATGAATCCCTTGGGAATGGCGCCGCCAACGATGTTGTCCTCGAAGACGAAGCCCGCTCCCCGCTCGAGGGGGGTGTACCGGACATGGACGTCGCCGTACTGGCCGTGGCCGCCCGTCTGCTTCTTGTGCTTGCCCTGGGCCTCGGCTGTCTTCCGGATGGTCTCACGGTAGGGAACCTGGGGGGTCTTGGTCTCAAGGTCCACACCGTACCTCTCCTTGATGCGGGAGAGGACGATGTCGATATGCATGTCGCCCATTCCGGAGAGGACACTGTCGTTGGTCTCGGGATTCTTTTCGAAGGTAAGGCTGGGGTCTTCCTCAAGGGTCTTGTGGATGGCGTTGCCCAGCTTGTCTTCGTCGGCCCGGCTCTTGGCGATGATGGCCACGCTGTAGACGGGCTTCGGGAAGTCGATGGGCGGGAAGGTGACTGTGGATCCCTTCACGGAAAGGCTGTCCCCTACCTGAGTGCTGTGGAGCTTGGGAATGGCGAGGATATCTCCCACGGCGATCTCCTTGACGTCCTTGCCTTCCTTGCCGGTCAGGAACTTGAAGGAGCTGATCCGTTCCTCTTCGCCCTTGTTCACGTTGTAGATCGTGTTGTCGGAGGTGAGGCTGCCGGAGTTGACCCTGATGAAGGAGAGCTTGCCCACGTAGGGGTCCACCATGACCTTGAAGCAGATGGCGGAGAACTGCCCTGCGGGATCGGGGGAAATCTCGACGTTCTCCTCGCCCTTCAGGGCGGGGCGCTTTCTGGATTCAACGGGAGAGGGGAAGAAGTCGGCGATGAAGTCGAGAATCTGGTGAACGCCGACGTTCAGCGTGGCGGATCCCGGGAAGACGGGAAGAACTGTACGGGTCAGGATCGCCTTCCTGAGGGCGGGAAGAAGTTCTTCTTCCGAGATGGTCTCGCCGTCGAGGTAGCGCATCATGAGCTCGTCGTCCGCCTCGACGATGGCCTCCACCAGGGTTTCCCTGGCCTGGGCGGCTTCGTCCGCCATGTCTGCGGGGATGTCGCCCTCGGCGAACTTGCCGCTGCCGTCGGTTTCGTATATATAGGCCTTGTTCCCGAGGAGGTCCACCACTCCCTTGAAGGAGGCTTCGGCTCCGACGGGCAGGAAGACCGCCACGGCCTTGTCGCTGTAGTCGGACCGGATGTCGTTCAGGACCTTGCCGAAGTCGGCGTTTTCCCGGTCGAGCTTGGAGATGTAGAACGCGATGGGAAGATTGAATTCGCTCCCCGTTTCCCAGGCCTTGTCGGTCTGGACTTCGATACCGCTGACACCGCTCACTGCGATCATCAGGGAGTCGGCCACCCGGATGGCGGACCGCATTTCTCCCACGAAGTCGGCGAATCCCGGGGTGTCGAGGACGAAGAGCTGTCTGCCCTTGCGCTCCATGGTGATAAGGGAAGTATTGATCGAGATTTGCCGTTTCTGTTCTTCCTGGCTGAAGTCGCTGACTGTGTTGCCGTCTTCGACCCTCCCCAGTCTGGACGTGATGCCGTTATCGAAAAGCATGGCCTCTACGAGGGATGTCTTACCTGCCCCTCCATGGGCCGCTATTGCGATACTGCGAGTGTTCTCAGGCTGACGGGTTCCCATTCCAACTACCTCCTCCGGCGTCTCGTGCTTTGCCCCGGACTGTTCTCTCAGTCGATATAGGGCAACTTTAATATCTTACGCATAACGTTTCTGTTCGTCAACAAATGGGGCAGAAAATAAAGAGAGGTATCTAACGGCCCTCTTTCAGCCGGCGTTCAAGGATACCGGAGACCGCCGCGGCGTCGGCCTGGCCCCTGGCGTCCCTCATGACGAGGCCTGCGAGGAACTTGATCTTCTTCCCCTTGGGATCCCTGCCGGAGCGGATTTCCTCCACTACGTCGCCGTTGACCGTCAGAACTTTCTCCACCATTTTTTCCACGTCTTCGGCTGACAGGCCTCCGGGAGAAGCACCTGCCGCCGCGAGGGCATCCTTGAGGGATCTCCCGCCCGCCAGGTGGGCGAAGACCTCCCGGGCCACCGTGGTGGAGAGCTTTCCTCCGTCCACCATGGAGACGAGTTCCGCCAGGGCGGAGGGCTTCACCGGGAAGGAATCCATGGAGAAGCCCTTCTCGTTCATCACCCTGAAGACCTCGGTGCGGATCCAGTTGGCCGCCCGCAGGGGGGAAGCGCCGCTTTTGACGCATTCCTCGAAGTACAGGGCCACGGGAAGACTCTCCGCCATGAAGGCGGCATCGGCCTCCGGAAGGCCGTACTCCTCCCCGAACCGCCGCTCCTTGGCCCAGGGCAGTTCCGGCAGGGAGTTCCGCGTGCTTTCCAGAAGCTCCTCCGTCACCACGATGGGGGGGATGTCGGGGTCGGGAAAGT
Organism: Synergistales bacterium; assembly: GCA_033813575.1. Lineage (GTDB taxonomy): Bacteria > Synergistota > Synergistia > Synergistales > Aminobacteriaceae > Aminivibrio. Next base: position 468 of record JAPXRK010000148.1, on the reverse strand, counting down.
AGCGGTAGTCGTTGGCGGCCTCCTTGCTTCTCATGGAGGTGGTGACCCCCTCCCCGTCGTTCCAGTGCCGGGTCTCCCTCTCCAGGGTGCCCCCTTCGGCGAGGACGGCGGTCTGGCGGCGGATCTCATATTCAAGCGCCCGCTCCACTGCCCGGAGGGAGTTCATGTTCTTGATCTCCGTCCGCTCGCCCCAGAAGAGCACGTCGCCCGTCGCGCCGTCGGTCCTCTTCAGCGAGATGTTGGCGTCCACCCGGAGGGACCCCCTCTCCATGTCGCCGTCGGTGTAAGACGGAAGCCGTTCTTCGTGCCCGCTCACTCCGCCAGTCTCTTCGGAATGGTGCGGCGATGGGCCTCGATGCGTGTCCGTAACTCGTCGAGCCGCTTGGCATGCGCGGGATCGGCAGCCAGGTTGTCCATCTCCATCGGATCGCTCTGGAGATCGTACAGTTCCTCAAACGCAACCTTTGC
>JAPXRK010000147.1:0-4938 GCA_033813575.1 Synergistales bacterium | reverse complement strand
GTCAAAGAACGGGCCCGGATTGCGGCGGTGCCGGAAAGGGTGTCCGCCGTGCCTGACACCTGTCCGGAAAAAGTGTCGATTACTCCTTCTATCGATCCCGCGGGAAAAAGCCTTTTTGCATTCCCGGTTCCGAAGGATTCCCCCGAGAAAGAAGCCTTGAGGAAAGGGGCTTGCCCGGGAGTGAAGAGAAGGGAGAGTGTTCCCCTGACCGGAGAAGAGAAAACTGATCCTTCCGCCTGCGATGCGGTCAGCCTGTTTTCCGCGAAACGCCACCACGCTCTCGCCCTGTCCACGGGTATTCCACTGACGGAAGCCTTCTCCAGAGAGAGGTCTCCCGAAAGGACAGGTGAGTTCCATTTTCCCTCCCCGACAAAACTCATGGAGAGTTTTCCGGCCAGGACTCCGGCGGGGACGGGGGGCCAAAGGGAGGATATCTCCGCCAGATCGAGGCCGCTGACGAGACCGGCCACTGACAGTGAAGGGAGAATGGTCCCAAGAGCCTCTATTTCTCCGCTGCCTGCCCTGAGGGAAAGGGACCTTACAGCGATTCCTCCGCCGGAGAGGTCTATTCCTGCCGTTCCGATAATTGGAACTGAGTTCACTTGTATGTCGATGTCCGCTGAAACTGTTTTTTCCGAAAATGAGAGGCCGATGAGAGAAATTGCAGCCCTGCTTTGCCCGAACCTGATTCTGCTGCCTGAGATTTCCGCCCGCTGTATGGAAACAGCCTGGTCGCCTGATAGGGGAGTCAGGAGGGAGAGCCGTTCTGCGAGTTTATCGCCGTCAATGTCGGCGCTGATGATGGAGAAGGAGCTGACGGCAGGTTTCATGGAAAGAAGGGATTTCGGACTGATCTTCAGACGCAGCGAATCCGCGCTGAGAAAGGGGCCCTGTTCCGTGGAAAGGGTGAATTTGCCCGTGGAAAAGCCCTGTACCGGGTTTCCCGAAATTCCGTCCACCGTAAGCTCGGCTCCAAGGAATTCGTTTGCAGCATTCCTGGCTTCCCTGAGGAGCAAATCTCCTGCGAAATCTGCCCCGGCTGCGGTGAAAAACAGGCAAACAAGCAAAAAACCAACGGCGGCTGTTATCCGGAAGCGATGATTCATGGTGAGCTGCCTCCTTTCAGTTTCCTGTTCGGAACCCCCTTCCCCCTATCCTTCCCCAGAGAAATGAAAACGCGGGGAACAGCTTGAGTGTTGAGAAAAATTAGTCAGTTCATTATATCACCTCCCTCCAGGGGGAGGGCGCAAATGGGACCCCGTTGTCCGGGGAGTGAATCAGGTACTGTTCGACGCTTGGGGGAAAAGTGTTCAGTGTCTGATGAGTAAAGAATTTAAAAGAAAACAGGAAGAAGAACACACCTTGCCATAAAGAGAAAAAACTTTTATAATATTTTCAATATATTTTATAAATATAACTCGGGAAAAGGAGTGTAATACCATGAAATTAAGCGCACGCAACCAGATAAAGGGAACGGTAACGGTAATAAAGGAAGGCGCAGTTGAAGCCCAAGTGACGCTTGACATCGGAGGCGGCCAGTCCGTTGTATCGGTGATCACCATGGATTCTGTCGCCAATCTTGGTCTGAAGGTCGGGTCAAAGGCGTATGCGGTTGTAAAAGCCGACAGCGTAATGATCGCGGTGGACTAAGATCCTTTCGGTCTGCCGTCCGGAATAAAACACTCAGGCCCGGCGGAAATGGGCCTGAGCGTTTTTTCAGTGAAGAAAACTGCTACCGCACCGTTATTTCAAAAAAATCGCCGGGATCCGCTGCAAGGAACAGGAGTGCCCCTCCAGGCACGCCGATGTTCCCGCTGTCGGTAATGCTGTCGTACAATAGTTCCGGCTCCTCCTCGCCGCTGAGCACCACAACCCTTCCTCCGGCGGGCTTTACAACGGACAGCGTGCATTCATCAGGAAGTACGGCCCATTCGTTTTCACCTTCGCCCCCTATTGTGATGGTATTTTTCCCGGGCGAGAGCTGAGCAAGGGTCTCTTTTCCTGAATAGACGAACTGCATGGCTTTTGCCCGGACATCCCCGTTTTTCCTGAAGAGCCGAAATTCCCCTTGATCCCGGAATCCTTTCGCCGCAATTGCCGCGAAGTCTGGCGTCTCAATTCTGTTCACCCCCGTAAAATTGCACATACCCCGGGAGTTCCCTGTAGAGTGCCGACCGCATCAAAAAGACTTCGGAAAGCTGGTCGAATGCTGACCTATTGCGGATCAGCCATAATTTCCCGTCCACATCGGCGGACATCCTTCCCGGGTTCTCAACCGGCTCGATCTTTTGAAACACAGGTATGTCCGCTTCGTAACGGGGAATTGTTTCCTCCACGAAAAATGTGCCCGAATCGCCTGTAATGAAGTAATAGGTGTTTTTCTTCTCACGATCATGGAAAGAGCCTCCCGTGTGGACCAGTGAAAGGAGAGGCTTTTCTTCTGCCGGATGCACTTTCCTTCCCTCCTCCGGACCCTGGGGGAGGGGGGAAATATGCAATTCATGTTTCTCTGTGTCGAAGGAGAAACGGAAAGCTTTTTCCCCGTTCACGTAATAGCCGCCCTTCTGCAGCAGCTCTTCCGGAACGGGCTGCGGTTCCGGTGATTTTTTTACAGGATCTGAAACCGGCCGGGGAAGCCCTTTATCCTTCAAAAGAGCGTCCATAATGAGGTAGGTCACCTCATCTGCGGAAACATGGCCAGAAAAGATCGCCGCCACCGCCAAACGCTCCCCTGGAAGGACCTGGAGGTTCGTTGAATAGCACATAGTTCCTCCGCTTTTGCCCACCACCTGGTATCCGTTTGTCCTGTATGCCGGAAGCAGTGCATAATCCCACCCGAAGGCATCAAGCAGAGCGTCTCCTTTCAGCAATGCGGAAAAGGGCGTGGGCTGCTGTTTCATGATTTCAGCCAGCGAAGTCTCTGAAAGGATGTTTCTGCCCCCTGGAGTGAAACTGTCGCCGAAGCGGCACAGGTCTTCAGGAGTGGATGAAAGTCCCCCCGCCCCGAGCACCGTCACAATCTCGGGAGGGAATTTTTTTCCTTCTTTATCGTAGAATTCGGCTATTTTTCCGCCGGCGACGCCGACACTCTCCCCGGAATCGTTCATGCCCAGGGGCTTGAATATCCGCTCTTCCACGAATTCAGCGAACTTTTTGCCCGAGAGACGCTCGATGATCATCTCGGCCAGGGTAAAACCATCGTTGCAGTAGATGCTCATTTCCCCCGGGGCATGTTTCAGACTCGCATCCCTTAAGGTTTCAAGAAGAAGGGCCTGGTGGTCGCCCTCTGCCCTGTAACCGAAGCTGAACGTGGACCCTGGCAGACCGGAAGAATGGTTGAAGAGCATGCGTACCGATATGTCGCGGTACCTGGGATCCTTCATGGTGAACTCGGGAATGTGCTTCACCACAGGATCATCTATACCGAGTTTCCCTTCGTCAGCGAGCAGCAGAACTCCCACCGCGGCAAACATTTTGCTCGTGGAGCCGATATTGAACCTCGTATCCGTGCCGACCGGAGTGTTTGTTGATCTTTCAGCCGGTCCGAAGCCCTCCGAATAGACAATTTTTCCCCCGTCCATTACCGCCACCGATGCTGCGTTGGCTCCGCCGGAGATTATTTTTTTCCATATGAACTCTCTTGCGGTTTTCACAGTATCTGGATATTTCGCCTCATCGCATGCTCCCCGGCTGACCGGGGAGAAAACAGATACAACGACCAAAAGACAGACAAAACACCAGCGAATATGAAACCATTTCCTGACGCCCACTTGCTGCACCCCCATCATGCACATTTTTTGAACAATGATCGTTCCGGAGCAAAAAAAGAAAACACGAATCAGCCCCCCATTATTGGCAATCTTACATGTTTTCAGTCTTATTCACAACGTGCAGTTCAATCAACTGTCAAGAGACAGGGAAAATGTCATCCCTAAAGTTGGGAAATGGGACAGGGATGACATTATAACTGTCTCGTAACAATTAAAAAGAAAACACTCGACATCCGGAAGAGGTCTTGATAGAATCCACCTTCTTGGAGGCAGATGGAAACTCTTTCTGTTTCCCGGCTCCATCCCTTGTTTTTTCGGTAAATATGCTACAATAAGGACCATGGTCGGGAGCATCCTCCCGCTGATGGCGGATGCTTTCAGAAAGCCTATTATGCCCTTGCTGAGGGCGGACTATATTTACAGGGAGGTTGCTACATATGGCGAAGGAGAAATTTGAGAGGTCCAAGCCGCATTTGAACATCGGAACCATCGGTCACATCGACCACGGGAAGACGACGCTGACGGCGGCTATCACGAAGTGCCTTGCCACGTCGAAGTTCGCCGACTTCACGGCGTACGACATGATCGACAAGGCTCCCGAGGAGCGGGAGCGCGGCATCACCATCAACATCTCCCACGTGGAGTACCAGACGGAGCACCGTCACTACGCCCATATCGACTGCCCGGGCCACGCGGACTACATCAAGAACATGATCACGGGAGCGGCCCAGATGGACGGAGCCATACTCGTGGTGAGCTCGGCTGACGGCCCCATGCCCCAGACCCGTGAGCACGTGCTGCTTGCCCGCCAGGTGAACGTGCCGGCCCTTGTGGTGTTCATGAACAAGACGGATCAGGTGGACGACCCCGAGCTTCTTGATCTAGTGGAGATGGAAGTCCGGGAGCTGCTGAGCAAGTACGAATTCCCCGGGGACGACATCCCCGTGATCCGCGGCTCGGCGCTGAAGGTGCTTGAAGAGGGGAACGGAACCCGCGAGGACCCCATCAGCAAGTGCATCTGGGAGCTCATGGATGCGTGCGACAGTTACATCCCTGCGCCTGTCCGTGAAGTTGACAAGCCGTTCCTTATGCCCATCGAGGACGTGTTCACCATCACCGGCCGCGGCACGGTAGTCACCGGCAGGGTAGAGCGCGGAGTGATCAAGGG
>JAPXRK010000146.1:0-4960 GCA_033813575.1 Synergistales bacterium | reverse complement strand
TGCCTGGGGCGTCGGAAGCACCATGACCGTTCCCTCACCGGCGAGATAGTGAATGGGAATTGTTCCTCCGGCACGGTACCCCAAGGCGACAAGAAACAGGTTGACCGCTGAACTGATGATGCCGATTGCGATGGCGATCTTGATGAGGTTTTTTTCCATGAAGATCGTCACCAGGCCGGCCAAAAAAAGAAGACCGACCAGGAAAAAAGGCGCGTTAGCAATCACGGCCAAACTCCTCCTTTTCTTTATCGGTCATGGCCGATTTCCATCTCCAGGGACGAACCCTGGAACATCCTGATTCCCCTGAACATTGTCAGAATGATCAGGGAAAGAGCACCGACCACCTCAAGTCCAACGGCGATGGACATGAGGGCGATGGTGCCGCATTCGGGGACAATCATCCCTTCGCCGCCCACAAAAGGCTTCACGAAGGAGTTGTAGAAGAAAGAGTTGGGAAACCCCCACAGGGCCAGAAGCAGGAAGGCCAGGAGTCCGATTTCCTCGAACAGGTCGTAGAGTGCATTCTTCGCCCATCCCAGCACCTTCCTGCCTCCATAGGCCACCAGCAGGAAGGCCATGAAGGTAGCCGTAATGGCTCCTCCCTGGAAGCCGCCTCCCGGGGTCATGTATCCGTGGACAAGCACGTTCACCCCGAAGACGATCATGAACCACGCAAATAGGTCACAGACAGTGCGGACCACTATGGAAAGCGGATTCATTATTTTTTTCTCCCTTCCCTGAAAAGAACCGAAATCGAGCAGAGAGCGGTAAACAAAACCGCAGCCTCGCCGATAGTGTCGAATCCCCTGTAATCGAACACCACGGCGGTGACGATGTTTTCCGCAGAGCGGTTAGGCAGGGAATCCGCCAGAAAGAAGTCATCCATGGGAGCCTTTCCGGGGTCGCCGAAAGGATGGACATTGTCCGCTGCGCCCAGAACCAAGGCGCCCAGGAGAATGGCCGCCACAACAAAAAGGGTCTTTTTCATCGCCGCTGCCCTCCTTCGCGCCTCTTCAACCGGCCGCAGGCCCGAAGAGTGATGATAAAGATGGTGGTGCTCAGGCCGGCCCCGATGGCAGCTTCGGCAATGGCCACGTCCGGAGCCTTCAGAAAATAGAACTCCAGCGCCATCATCAAGCTGAAAACGGCGAAAGATATGACCGCGGAAATAAGATCCTTGAACCACAGGGCAAAAAAAGCCGCCAGAGCCAAGACAGTCAGAATGGCAAGGTGCAGCACCGTATTCATTACCGGGATTCCCCTCCTTCGCGACTCTCTTCAAGTCTGTCCACCACGGCCTTCGCAGGCAAAACGCCGCTGCGGTGAGCCGCCCTGGCGATGGCGTGGGCTCCAGTGGCGTTCGTCACGAGAAGGACAAACATCGCCACGATGGTGTGGATTGCCAGCACTACAAAACGGGCCTCTCCTGTCTGGAGCAGTCTGCCGAGGGAATACAGCACTACCGCCACAGCAATGAAGATAGTACCAAAGGTGGTGCACTTCGTCGCACCGTGGAGTCTGGTGTACACATCAGGGAAACGGTAGAGGGAGAAGGTTCCTAGAGAGTTGAAAGTCAGGCTCACCAGCAGAGAAAGAAAAATCAACGGTAAAAAGAAAATATAAAACACTGAGCCTACACCTCCCCTTCGATGTACCGAGCGATAAACATGGTTCCCACGAAGGAAAGTCCCGCATAGACTATGGCCACATCCACCATGACCACCGAGTCGAAGACCACGGCAAGAAGCATCATGAGCCCCACCACAAGGGTGTTCAGAGTGTCCAGGGCAACCACCCTGTCGGGGACCGTCGGTCCGGCGATGAGACGTCCGAAAACGCCGAAGGCAAGGATACCAATGACCGCCGCAGTAAACAATACGATATGGACCGTCATTCAGCCAACCTCCTTGCCCAGAGGGCGAATTTTCCGTACAACTGCTCCTCCGAAGGATTTTCGTCCTCCACGTAGATCCAGTGGATGTAAAATTCCCCCGCATCGTCCACATCCACGGTGAGCGTCCCCGGCGTAAGCGTGATGGAATTCGCCAACACCGTCTTGGCGACATCGCTGTTCAATCCGGGGTTCACCCTGACGATGCCGGGCCGAATGTTTCCGGTGATGACCCGTATCGCTACATCGATGTTCGCCTTCGCCATGCCGAGGGCAAAGGGCCCGAAAAGATAGGTCACAAAGTCGAGCCAGCGTTTGGGCTCGAGTCCCCGTCTGCTGAGTTTCCTCCCCGGATGCCATGTGGTGTAGGCATAGGTGACAACTCCCGCCACGAGAAGCCCGATGAGCACTTCAACCAGCGGAATGCCCCCTCCGGACCACACGAGGAGAAGATACATCAGAAACGAGGCAATGAAAATGAACACATGCTCCACCTCCAGTCTTAAGATAATGAACTATGATAAATTTCCGGAGACCCGGAGAGCGAAAAAAACATCGGATACATTATACTACGGTTCGATTCATTGTAAATGAAAGTTAATATCCCTAAATCCGCACCTCAGCGGGGAGCGTCACCGGGGAACGCTTGGGCCGGGGGGTGCTGATTGTCGTTCGTGACAACTGCCCGGGCGAGTCCCGCGGCTCTCTGCGTTCGCCGGTTGCCTGCCTGCGAAATCGACATCCATGCCGGTTTCTCGCCCCCGGGGAGGGCGAATTCACCTTATGCCCGGCGCCACTTTCTCCGCCTGGAAAAACTGCGGGTTTAGGTTAATCTAAAACGCAAACGAATTGCGAAACTTCCTTACACCCAGGCTGGGAAGTGGTATACTCTCCCGAGTTATTTCCTATGGGAGTGAAAAACATGGCTCTTTCTGCAGGTTTAAAAACGTTTCTCGCGGATATTTCCCTGATGCTGGTCGCCCTCTTCTGGGGGCTCGGCTTCGTGGCGATGAAGGATGCTCTCGAAAGCTACCCGACGTTCTGGCTGCTAACGCTCCGTTTCGGTTCCGGGGCTGCGCTCATGGCCGCACTGTTCCGGAAAAGACTCGCCGGTGTCTCCCCCGCAGACATAAAGGCGGGAGCGATCATCGGAGTCTTTCTCTTTCTCGGGTTTTCCACCCAGACTCTCGGCCTGAACTTCACCACGCCCGGGAAACAGGCCTTTCTCACCGCCACCTACGTGGTCATCGTTCCACTGCTCTCCTGGGTCTTCAGGAAGCGGTTTCCCGGGCTTCTCTCCTTCGTGGCGTCGGCCGTCTGCCTGGCCGGTATGGCGATGCTCACCCTCCAGGAGGGCTCGGCAGTCGGCGCGGGGGACACCCTTACGCTGGTGTGCGCCGTCTTTTTCGCCTGCCACATACTGGCCATAGAACACTTCGCCGCAAAAACCGACCCTGTGATCCTGGCCATTGTCCAGATTTTCATGGTCGGTCTCCTCAGTTTTCCCTTCGCCCTGGCCTTCGAGACATGGCCCGGCTTTAACGGCGGGTCCGGTTTGTGGAGTATCGCCTTTACGGTGCTCTTCTGCACCGTTTTCGCCTTCGCCGTTCAGAACGTGGCCCAGAAATTCACGCCTTCAACCCATACGGCCATCATACTGAGCCTGGAGTCGGTCTTCGGTGCCCTTGCGGGAATCTATTTTCTTGGCGAGGTCTTCACGCCGAGGATGGCTGCGGGCTGCGCCCTTATCCTGGCCGCCGTCCTTCTGACGGAGACCGGCCCGGCCCTCGTGAGGGCGCTTTCCGGCTGTCTCCCGGCCGGGGAGAAGCCGTAGGTTTTCCTGCCCGCATCTTTTGTGCGCTTCTCCCCGCTGAAGAGGACTCCTTCCCCCGGCGGGTTTCTTTATGTTGCTCCCTGACGAGACAGCGGGGCCCCTCACCAACAAGGTCCGACCTCCCCGCAGCCTTCAGTGCCCGGATGACGGTCTCTCTGTTCTTCGGCTCCCGGTACTGCAGAAGAGCCCGCTGCATCTTCCGTTCAGTCCTGTCCTTCGGCACGTGGATCTTCTTCCCCGAAAAGGGGTCGATCCCCGTGTAATAGATGCAGGTGGAAAGGCTTCCCGGCGTGGGAATGAAATCCTGGACCTGTTCGGGCTGAAACCTGATGTCCCGCAGAAACTCCGCGAGCCGCACAGCATCCTTCAGGTCAGCTCCCGGATGGGAAGAAATGAAGTAGGGAACCAGATACTGCTTCTTCCCCAGCTTTCTGTTCACCTCGGCGTACGCCTCCATGAACTTCCCGTACACTTCGCAGCCGGGCTTCCCCATCACCGACAGAACAGCCGGCGATACGTGTTCCGGCGCCACCTTGAGCTGTCCGCTCACGTGGTGGGCACACAGTTCCTCCAGGAACGGCGTCTTTTTGTCCGCCATGAGGTAATCAAAACGAATTCCCGACCTGATGAAGACTTTTTTTACCCCCGCCAGGGCCCGGAGCTTTCCGAGCAGTTCGAGATAGTCGCTGTGGTCTGCCCGGAGCTTCGGACAGGGAGAGGGGAACAGGCACTGACGGCCCCTGCAGGCACCCCGGACGAGCTGCTCATCGCAGGCAGGAATGCGAAAGTTCGCCGTGGGCCCTCCAACATCGTGAATATACCCCTTGAAATCGGGCAGAGTGGTAAGGAGCCGCGCTTCTTCCACCAGGGAACCGTGGCTTCTCGCCTGGATGATTCTTCCCTGGTGGTAGTGTATGGCACAGAAAGAACAGCTCCCGAAACACCCCCTGTGGCTCGTGAGACTGAAGCGGACTTCCTCGATGGCCGGTACGCCTCCATCCTTCTCGTACATGGGATGGTATGTCCTGGTATAGGGATAGCCGTAGATCTCGTCCATTTCATCCATGGTCAGAGGGCGGGGAGGAGGGTTCTGGATGGTCCAGACGGTTCCGAAGCGCTGGGCGACCGCTTTCCCGTGGAAGGGGTCCTGCTCGGGATACTGGAGCCTGAAGGCCTCGGCAAACTTCATCCTGTCCGAGGAGACTTCCTCCCAGGAAGGCACCACTACTGTCTTT
>JAPXRK010000145.1:0-4974 GCA_033813575.1 Synergistales bacterium | reverse complement strand
AGTATGTTGGCGGCATCCACTGCCCCTTCAGCCCCACCAGCACCGACGATGGTGTGGATCTCGTCGATGAAGAGGATGACGTCCCTGGCCTCGGAAAGTTCCTTCACCAGTTTTCTCATGCGCTCCTCGAACTCTCCACGGTATTTGGTGCCTGCCACGAGGTTCCCCATATTGAGCTGCATGACTTTTTTGTCTTTGAGTATCTCCGGTATGTCACCGTCGGCTATCTTCTGGGCAAGTCCTTCCACGATGGCCGTCTTGCCCACCCCGGGATCGCCGATCAGCACCGGGTTGTTTTTCGTCCTTCTCGAGAGGATCTGGATGATCCTCCTGATTTCCTTAACCCTGCCGATCACGGGATCGAGTTCGCCGTTCCTGCTCTTCTCGCTCAGGTCAAGGGCAAGCTGGTCCAGGGTGGGCGTCTTGGTCCGCCCCTTTTTCCGGCCTGTCTCCGCAGGCGGTTCCGCTCCCCGGTCTCCGTCGCTGTCGGCTCCGCCGAGAAACCGCTGGACTTCCCTGGCAAGCTGGGCGTGGTCAATCCCTACGGACTGGAGCATCTGGGCAGCCATACCCTCGCCCTCGGCAAGGATACCCAGAAGAATATGTTCCGTGCCGACATAATTTACACCCATATTCCGTGCTTCGCGGATCGAAAGATCCAGCACCCGCTTTGCTCTCGGACTGAGCGGAAGATCCACCGGCTTGAGGATGGGGTGGGATTTCCCGACCGACTCCTCGATCCGGAGTTTCATCTCGTGAAGATTGATGCCGAGAGATTCCATGGACTGTACCGCCACACCCTCTCCTTCGGCAAGGATGCCGAGAAGGATGTGCTCCGTCCCTATTACGTCGTGCCCGAGGCGCAGGGCCTCCCTGTGGGCAAGCTGGACTACTTTTTTTCCCCTCTCAGTGAAAAACTGCCACATGATCCATCATCCTTTTTTCTCTCCCGTCAGGGAGTCTCTTCCCTCCGGCTCACGCCAGTGCCAGGCTGCGAAGCATTCTCTTCAGAAGCTCGGCCTGTATGGCGTTCCTCTTGTAGGGTGACACGTCGAATTCCGAACTGCCGAGTTCATCGGCGTGGCGGAGAGCCACCTCGATCAGAAGGCGCTCCCGGGAATCGATCATGCCCCGCTCCTGGAGCGACGTAAGAAGCCGTTTTGCCTCCTGGTCGGTAATGGCATCCCCGACGATCTCCTCGATATGGTGTATTCTTTCCTCCGGAATATCGTAGCAGAGCCTGAAAATCCTGATATATCCATGCCCGCCCCTCTGGCTTTCCACGATATACCCCCGCTCGGGGGTGAAACGGCTTCTGAGGACGTAATTTATCTGGCTGGGCACGCATCCGAAGATTTCGGCCAGCTCTTTTCTCCGGAGAGAAACGGCCTGTTCGTCCATCTCGGAAAAAAGGTTGTTGATATAGTTTTCTATGACTCTCGTCAGACTCGCCATGGCACTTCCCTCCAGACGTAAAATTTCCCGACCATTATTCTACGCTATTGGTCAGCATTAGTCAACGCCAATGGCTTCGGCAGCGGGCCTGGCAGGCAACCTGTTCCTATTTCCTGAAGCTGCTTTCCTTTCCTTCAAAAAGACGGCGGATGTTGTCCCTGTGCCGGACGGTGGAAAGGGCAGCCAGAGCAGCCAGAAGGACGAGGAAGGGAAGGGGGAACGAAAGCGAGGCGGCGATGACGGGAAGGCACCAGAGAGAAAAAAGGGAGGCGAGAGAAACATATCCTTTCAGTTTCAGCAGGGCGAACCAGATGACCCCTCCGGCAGGGGCAAGGAAAAAGGAGAGAGGGGGATTGAGAAAAAACACAACGCCGTAGGTGGACGCGACGCCCTTCCCTCCCCGGAAACCGAGCCACAGGGGGAAGTTGTGACCGCAGACGCCGGCAAAACCGGTGAAAGCGATGGTCCAGGGGTCTTGCACTCCGGCGGCACGGGCACACACAATCCCGACGGAGGCCTTTATCATATCGATCAGGGTGACCGCCACCGCCCATTTTTTTCCCATGAGCCGTCCCACGTTGGTGGCGCCCACATTTCCCGAACCGAAGGTCCGGATATCCACTCCCCTGACCACCCGGGCCGCAAGATAACCCGTGGGAAAGGAACCGGCAAGATACCCCAGAAGAATCCAGAACAGGAAACTCATCTTTTCCTTCCTTTCTTTTCTATGAAAGCATCCACCACGAGGACGCCCTTCCTGTTGACAAACAATGGGTTGACGTCAAGCCGGGCAACTTCCCTCTCGCAGAACGCCAGTCTCGAGAAGGCTGAGAGAGCCGAGGCAAAGGCTTCGATATCAAGAGGATCTCTTCTCCATCCCTCCAGCAGCAGCGGATATCCCCTTGATTCCCTGATCATGCACCGTGCCTCCTCTTCGTCGAAAGGAGCCACCCGGAGCACACCATCAGGCAAAATTTCGGTGTAAACACCGCTTATTCCGGTTTCCACTACAGGACCGAAACGGGGATCCCTCCGGAATTCCATCCTCCATTCGGTCCCTCCCCTGATCATTTCCTGTACCAGTACTCCCCTGATCCTGGCCCGGGGGTTGGCCACCCTTGCCTTCTCAAGGGTCCTGCCGTAGGCATTCCTCAACTCTTCCCGATCCTGCAAATTGAGGGCGACTACCCGTGCCTCAGTTTTGTGAAGGATGTTCGGCGACATAACCTTGAGGGCTACGGGATACCCGATGGTTTCGGCAGCTTCGGCAGCTTCCCTGAAGGACCTGCAGAGCCTCTCCCGGGCAATGGGTATGCCGAAAGTGCCGAGAAGGACTTTTGCATCATACTCCGTCGGCCTGGGATGGATGGGACACCCGAGCGGAGAGGCATTTTCCGTCACCCCCGGCGCTTTCGCCGCTTCGGAGGCGAATGTGAAGGAAAGAGCATCCAGGGATCTGCAAATGCCCGGTATGATGGGGATCTCCGGATCTTCCGGCCTGTACAGGTCCCCTGCCTGGGGTAAGGACAGGGCAGATGCCAGGAGAAGGGGCCTTTTCTTTCCCCTGTTTTTTTCAACCAGGCCCCGCCCTGGAGAATGATGCCCGCAGTTCCTGAGCACCTTCAGCACAGGAGCGGATCCGTCATCCTCATCGAGGAGGGGAATTCCCCTCCTCGCCGCTTCGTGCCTGACGAGCCGCGCCATTTCTCCCTTGCCTGCTTCGAGAAAAATCCCCCCGGACCAATCATCGCCACAGGCAAGAAAAGCTGCAGCTCCATCAACTATCTGGGAGGGTTCGTGAAGGGAGACGATGCCAAACTGCCGGAGCGCTGACTCCTCAACCCGGTCTTCACCGGAAAGGGGATCATACTCCAGCAGCCCGACGCATTTCCCCTGCCCGGCTGCTTCCGTGGCAAACTCGAGAAGATCCCTGCCTTTGCGGAGCCGTTCAAGGACAAAGGCAAAGAAACGGACCCCCCCGTCGAGGTCAAGAATGGCCCGTGCAGCCTCTACGGGAGAGAGATCGCTTTTCTCACCGAAGGAAAAAGCGTATCGCATCGAAACTGCCCGTACTCTGGATTCATACACCGTTCGCTGGAAAAGATCTCTTCCCTCTGCGAGAAGTGCTGTTTTGCTCCGGTCATCCCCTGAAAGGAACGGTGTGATCAGTCCGCCGCTTCCCGGACCGATGATCCTTGAACCGTTTTTTTTTGCGAGGTTCCGCAAACAAGCAGGGACACCCCGGGGCCATCCCCTTCCCAGCACGACAAAAGGAATCCCGTGGGAAACACATTCCTCGAGAATGCTCATTCCCCGGGGACCGTCATTTTCTCCGATCAGAACCGTCTGGGGCAAATCTTTCTCCTGCAGGGAGGAAAGAGGTTCGAGGCCTGGCAGGGCCAATGGAAAGGACTCTTCCCCCTTCCCGGCCAGGAGCGTTCTTCCCATTCCGGGCAGCCTGTCTTTTTCCTTCAAGGTCCCACTCCCCCTTTGCTCCGCAGGATATCAAAAAGGGGAAGGCATGCTCGGCCCTCCCCTGTGAAAGCAGATACCGCAGCGCTGGAAAATCAGGAAACGCCCTTGATTCTGTCGGATCCCTTCTTTATGTTCAGTTCAACAAGATCCTTCTGCTGCAGAACATCCCATTTCAAGTTCAGAACGAGAAGGAAAAGAGCCGAATACCCGTCCACCTTCCATGAGGACGCTTCCTTTTCGAAAGCTTTGTAGATCGTGGAAATCTGCTCTTCTCCCCGTCCCTCCTCCTCGAGGGACCGGAGGAATTCATCAAGGGACTCCCTGCTGTCCATTTCGGCAGCCCGAAGGATATCCCACAGGTACGAGAGGCTGGTCTCAAGGTATTCCTGGGAAGGTATGAAGGGTGGGAAGCCCGTTTCCTCTGCCGTACCGGCCCATCGCCGGAGAACGTCGCTCCGATCCGTGAAGTACTGTTTCAGCGAAGCCCTGTCGAATACCTTCGAGGGAGCGGGAGCCGCATCGGGAGAGGACGGGGCCGTTACAGGCATGGCCGATTCCCTTGCAGATTCCCAGAGAGAGAGAAAGCCTTCATCGGCTTCTTCGAGGAGAGCGCTGAGCCGGAGAAGTTTCCGCTGCATTTTTTTCTTCGTTGACGTATCGGTGGGCAGGGACACCTTCTGGGCGTTGGCCGCCCAGGCTTCCTGAAGGACGGTCCGGATCTCGAGGGTGAACGGCAGGTCCTTGTATTTCGCCCATTCTCTCAGGGCTCCGCGCTCCCTGTTCAGGGAAAGGACATAGGAAACAGCGGGGTAGCCGTACCGCTCAGGTGAATCCAGGCTCGCAAGGGGAACGGAACGGGAGAGATCCGCCAGGAACTCTTTCTGGATAATGTCCTCCACTTTCGCCACGTCATCGGGGAAACTGACGAGAATCTTCACCTGGCACAAATCGGCGATTCCAGCTAGAACCGACGGTTCCGCCGTTGCGGCGGTCCTGAGGAATTCCTCCGGGGCCTTCGCCTTTCCGAAGACACTGTACCTGTCT
>JAPXRK010000144.1:0-4976 GCA_033813575.1 Synergistales bacterium | reverse complement strand
CTCATGGGGAGTGTGGAAATAGTCAACTGCACCTTTTCAGGCAATGAGGGGGACCGGGGGGCCGCCGCAGCCAATTTCCAGAGCACCGTCACCATGAGAAGCTCCACCCTGGCAGGGAACGAGGGGAGTACGGCCGCCGGGGTTTATACCTATGACGGGTCTTTCTCCGCCGTAAACTGCATTTTCTGGAACCCGTCAGGAGCGGAGATCGTGTCCGCGGGAGGAGCGTCGGCGACGGTGACGGACTCGGTGGTCAGGGGAGACTATTCCGGAATGGGGATCATCACCACCGATCCCAAACTCGGCTCTCTCGCGTGGAACGGCGGGCCGACGAGGACCATGGCCCTTCTTTCCGGAAGCCCAGCCATCGACATGGCATCGGCTTTCTTTTCCCCTTCAGTGGACCAGCGGGGCGTCTCACGGCCCCAGAAAAACGGTCACGACAGAGGCGCCTACGAGGCAGGCATCAGGAAAATGCTGACCATCAAGGCATCCTTCGGCGGCCTCTTCAGTTTCAGCACGACGGGGATGTCGTTTCCCAGCGGGATGGGGGAAACATGGAGCTTTATGGAGGGGACATCCCTGACGGTCACCTTTGTCCCCGACGCCGGGAAGGCGGTGTGGGACGTACTGGTGGACGAAGTTTCCATAGGTCCCGTTTCCCGCTATACCTTCTCCGGTCTTGACAGGGACCATTATCTCGAGGTGGTTTTCGACGCCGCCCGTCCCGGTTCCGGAGGGAGCGGCGGCGGCTGCGCGGCGGGAGAAATTTCGTGGATGGAAGCCCTGCTTCTTCTCGCTCCCCTCGCCGGGGCGGCGGGAAAGCGGGGAACATCCCGGCGGAGGATCGCTCCGGAAGACCGGGAACTTGGGAAAGGAGTGGATGTGCCGTGACGGAGAAAAAGCGCTGGAGAGTCTATGGGGTTTTTCTTGCGGCGGTGGCGATTCTGGCGGCGGCGTGGGGCATCCTTCCGGCTGCCTCCCCCGGGGAAGCGGCGACGGTGATCTATGTCACTCAAACCGGGGCGGGGAACAGGAGCGGCACGTCCTGGTCGAACGCCTGCGGCGAGGCGGAGTTCAAGACGGCCCTCGACAATGCCCCTGCGGGGAGCGAGATCTGGGTCGCAAAGGGTACGTACCGTCCTTCCCTTCCTGCTGCGGGGGCTGCGGCGAACCGGGAGGCTTCCTTTGCCCTGAAGTCCGGCGTGACCCTCTACGGCGGTTTTCTTGGAGGGGAGACCAACACCCGACAGCGGGACTACAGGAAAAACGTCACCGTCCTTACGGGAGACCTCAAGGGAGATGACAACACGAACCCTGACGGAGTGACGGAGACAGCGGCAGGCATAGTCGGCGAGAACAGCTACACCGTGGTGAGCTCCCTGGGGACCCTGACCCCCAACACGGGGATAATCGACGGCTTCACCATTACCGGCGGGAGCGCGGACTGGACGGAGACCAACACCGGCGGAGCGAAGCAGTACGGAGGAGGAATGCACAACACGGGCAGCCACGCGGTTGTCCGCAACTGCTCCTTCAGAGGGAATACCTCCGAATGGGGCGGCGGGGCCATCTACAATATTTCGAGCAATATCCGCCTTGGATACTGCACCTTTTCGGGGAACGGGGGCCGGTCAGGGGCAGGCATGTACAACCAGGCCAGCAGCCCGGAGCTCGTCAGCTGCACCTTTTCGGGAAATACTGTCCGGGCGGATGCTGCCGCGATACACAATTACAACGGAAGCAGCCCCACCATCAGCGGGTGCATCTTCACCGGGAACACTGCGGAAAGAGACGTCGGGGCCATCGCCAATGTGGACCACTGCAGCCCTGTCATCATCAACTGCACCTTTTCGGGGAATATTTCGAAGAAGGGTATTTTGGGCGGAGGAGCCATAGGAAACTCGGGCAACTGCAATCCTGAGATAACAAACTGCACCTTTGAGGGAAATGCAGCGGAGAAAGGCCCGGGTGGGGCGATAACGAACGCCGCAACCAGCAGCGCAAAGATAGTTAACTGTACATTTTCCGGGAACAAGGCTGTTACGGGGGGAGGCATGTACAATTTAATGTGCTCTCCCACGATAGTGAACTGCACCTTCGCGAACAACTCGGCTGACACTGCCGCCGGCATGAGGAACAGCGATTCCGGCACGCCGGTGGTGAAGAACTGCATTTTCTGGAACAATCCTGGAGAGACGGGAAATGAGATCGTGAACGACGGCAGCGCGGCACCGGTGGTTTCGTTCTGTGTTATAAACGGCGGCTATCCTGGCGGGACTTCAATTATCACCGGAAACCCGAACCTCGGTACCCTCAAGGACAACGGAGGCTACACGAAAACCCATGCCCTGCTCCTGGGGAGTTCCGCCGTCGACAAGGGGACGTCTTCCGGGGCTCCCTCCGACGACCAGAGGGGGTACCCCAGGCCCCAGGGATCGGCCTATGACATCGGATCCTACGAGTTTGCCCCGTCATCGGACAGCGGGGGATGCTCGGCCCTTCCCTCCGGCGGAATGGCGGCGGTTCTGCTGCTGGTGCCTCTCCTCCTGCTTTTCGGAAAATAGGGGAGCCCGGAGAAAAGCGAAGAAGAAACTGCAACACCGAGAAGGCTGTCATGCCTGGTTCTCTGAGTGGTCATGCCGGCGGCGGTGTTCTTCGGGGCCTTTCGCCGGAGGACGCATCCCGCCGTTCTTTCCCGGATGATACAATGACGGTGCGGAGCGCGAACTACATCAGGGAAGGGACGGTACGGCATGACGAAAGAACGGATCGGATTCATCGGCTTGGGGATCATGGGGAAGCGGATGGCGCTGAACCTGCTCAAGGCGGGGTATTCCATGACCATCCGCAGCGGGAGCGAAGAAACCCGGAGCGAGTTCGCCGCCAGGGGCGTCCGGGTGGTGCGGACACCCTCCGAGGTGGCGGCCGAAAGCGACGTGATCATCACCATGCTTCCGGGATCTCCCGAGGTGGAGGAGGTCTTCCTGGGCGAACAGGGCATTCTCCAGGCCGTCCGCGAGGGGAGCGTCTGCATCGACACCAGTTCGATCGATCCTGTCACGGCGGTACGGATAGCCTCTGAACTGCGGAAAAAAGGCGTCGCCATGCTCGACGCACCGGTCAGCGGAGGCCAGGAAAAGGCGGAATCCGGTACCCTGTCGATAATGGCCGGAGGAGACGAACCGGTTTTCGAACGGTGCCTCGGCATTCTGAAATCCATGGGACGGGACGTCGTCCTGGTGGGCGGCTCCGGTGCCGGCCAGATCGCCAAACTGGTGAACCAGTGCATCGTCGCCGTCAACATGGCCATAGTCGGCGAGGCCATGTGCCTTGGAAAGAAGGCTGGGGTGGACCCCCGGAAGATCTTCGAGGCGATACGCGGAGGCCTTGCGGGAAGCCAGTGTATGACGGACAAGGCACCGCGCATGTTCAGCGGGAATTATACCCCCGGCGGAAAAATGCGGCTCCACGTCAAGGATTTGAAAAACGTGATGACCGCGTGCCGGGAGTATGACGTCGCCATGCCGCTGACCGAAAGCGTTCTGGCGATGATGGAGGATGTCGTTCGGGACTGGGGCCCGGAAACGGACCACGGCGGCGTGGCAAAGTACTTCGAGAAGCTGAACGGCGTCTCGTTGGTGACGAAGGACTCCTGAAGCGCTGACGGGCAATCCGTTTTTTTATTTTATCGATATGCCGGTGAAGAAAGATACATTACACGCCAGAGCCTTCCTGCGTGTCCTGTGAAGGATCGGCCTGTCCGCAGTACCGGTCAAAATCGCCCAGAAAACGAGGCCCGCAGGCATTTTTCACCTTCTCGCGGATCGTCTCGAGCGTGACGGCTTTTTTCCCATGGTCGGTGTACAGGCTCCGGGCGACATACCTGATGCAGCTCTGCGACGGGACCTGGGAGCGGGTTCTGAAATCGCCCCGCTCCATGTCCCGGTCGATGCACGCCTGGGCTCCCGTTTCCGGGTTGTCTGAAACCAGGAAATCAAAAAAGAGTCCCAGGGGAGTGCCCGCCTCAACGTGGAAATTGCAGGGGCTCAGCAGTTCCCGGAGGGTGTTTTTTCTTTTGTAATCCGCCATCTCTGACTCGCCTCCGGACTCCGGGGGTGTGCCGGCTGTTCGGGGGTACTTTTTTAGTACAGAGTATTATACACAGGACGGACGTACAAAAGGAGTACTGAGCTTCTCCAGAAAAGACAGCGCCCTTACCGGACATTTTCCGGGCAGGGGCGCTGTCATGCGGCTACACGCCGAGTTTTTTCTTCAAGCCCTCCTGGAGTATTCCGGAAAAGTTGAGTTTGGCCTCCATAGCGAGCTTGTTCAGCCAGTTGGGGAGGGTAACGCTTTTCGTGACGCTTTTGTTTGCTTCCTCCTCACGGACGATGTCCATGCGAACGGTAACGAGGGATACGGCTTCTCCGGGGCGCACCTGCACCTTGTCAAAAGGAGTGGGGACAGGGATAACGTCGCCGTCACGCTCCGAGTAGTACAAGAAACCTTCGAGAGCCTCTTTGGCACGTGCGACCGCTTCAGCTTCCGACGTGCCGAAGGTTGCGCATCCGGGAAGGTCGGGGAACTCAACCGCTATATTTTTGCCGCTGCGGGAGAATATCGCCGGATATGTGCGGATATCCTTGTTTCCTCTACTGGCCATAGCTATTCCTCCTTTCGTCATGGGAACAGAATGTATTGCTTCAATGGGCGGAACTTACAGCCCCGCCGCCTTGAAAATGCTCTTGGCAGTCTTGGGGTCTACATCTTTCTCAGGATGAGGAACCGTGATCTTCCCCGGCTTTGTCTTGTGCTTGAAGTAATGGTGATCTCCCCTGGCACCCAGCAGAAACCAGCCGTCCTGCTCCAGAATCTTTATGATCTCCCTGCTGCTGAAACTTTTCATTCCCCCTCCTCCCCTCGACAATAATATGATAACGCGTGTTAAAACACGTGTCAATCATTGTGGAAGC
>JAPXRK010000143.1:0-4986 GCA_033813575.1 Synergistales bacterium | reverse complement strand
GCGCTGGAGATCTCCGGCGGATCAGTTCCCCTCTACGCCACCGGGTCGACTCCCGGCGGTCCCTACAAGGAAGGCCCGGGAGAGGTGAACGTTCCAGTCTCCTGCGGCGGCGTGCACGTCAACCCCGGTGACATCATCGTGGGTGATCCCGACGGCGTCATTGTCATCCCGAGACAGGACGCGGAGGGAGTGCTCGAAGCGGTGAGGGCCTTCCAGCAGAATGACCGGAGGAAACTCCGGGCCGCCATCGACGGCACAGCCGACAGAAGCTGGGTCATGAAGCAGCTCGAGGCGAAGAAATGTGAATTTGTGGACGGAGTGTACGGGGACTAGAGCTGTTCCGTAGTTTTTGTTGAGCATCATAAATACCGGTGAAACCGGAAAAAGGAGGCAGGGAAATATGAAGCGTAGTGTATTGGCTGTATTGGCTGCAGTGTGTCTCTTGGGGGCTGTGTCTCCGGTGGCGGCGGACGATGTGTTCGTCCGCATCGGTACCAGCAGCGTGGGCGGGGGATTCTATCTCATCGGAAACACCATCGCTCAGCTTGGGACCGAGGTCGAGAAAAGCATCAACTTCACGGCGGTGACCGGCGGTTCGATCAAGAACTGCATCAACCTCGGCACCAAGGAAGTGGAACTTGGCATGGTGCAGTCCTCCACCGTGAACGACGCCTGGAACGGCACCGGGTCGTTCAAAGAGCCCATCAAGACCCTCCGGTATGTGACGGCCATCTATCCCATGCCCGCCCATATCCTGGTGAACCTCGATGCCGGAATCAAGAGCATCGGCGACTTCAAGGGCAAGAGGGTCGACTACGGTTCGGTCGGACAGGGCATCGAGGTCAACGTCCGTGAAATGATGTCCGTGTACGGCCTCACCGATGACGACGTCAGGATCGAACGGTTCGGCCGCTCGGAAGTGGCCGAGGCCCTCAAGGTGGGTGATTCCCAGGCCCACATCTGGACCACCAATGCGCCGAACGCCCAGGTCACCGACATGATCCGCTCGGGAAAAGTCGGGTTGATCGGCATTGAGCCGGAAAAAATCAAGGAAATCGTCGCGAAGTTCCCCCACTACGCTCCTGTGGCGATACCCGGCGGCGTGTATGCCGGATATGACAAGGACATCCCCGTGGTGGGCGCCGTCGGATCACTCCTTACCTACGAAGACATGCCCGAAGAAGTAATCTACAAGATTACGAAGATGATCCACACCAACACGAAGTTTCTGCAGGAGAGGCTGAACTATTTCAACAGTCTTTCCCTTGAATTTGCCCTTGCCGGAATGTCGGTGCCCCTTCATCCGGGCGCGAGAAGGTATTACGAAGAAGCCGGTCTGCTGAAGAAGTAATATTGACGACAGGGGCGGGGGGAAGACGGTCTTGACGGATCGGTCTTCCTCCCGTCTTTTCTATCTGTATTTTAGGGGAGGAAATGATGGACAATACTGTTTCCGGAACTCAGGAGAAGAAAGCGCCTTCCGGCAAGAAGCGGTCCTTCTCGGGAAATCTCAAGCTTCTTATAACTGTCCTTACCGTGACGCTGGCAGTTTTCCAGCTTTCCACGGCATTTTTCGGTGTGCTGCCCGCCATGCAGCAGCGGAGCCTGCACCTTGCCTTTGTTCTCCCGCTGATTTTCCTGCTCTACCCTATGTGGAAGACATCCCCGAAAAGCCGCCCCAGTCTTTTTGACTGGGTGTTTGCGGCAACGGCGGCGGTTTGCACCGTCTATGTGTATTTTATGTATGAAGATATTGCGAACCGGGCGGGTATGTACACTCAATATGAGCTCTACCTCGGCGTCGCCATGATTTTCCTTGTTTTTGAGGCTGCCAGGAGAGTGCTGGGGTATCCCCTTCCCATTTTCTGCGCCCTGTTCATCCTCTTTGCCTATTACGGACGGTCCATGCCGGGGCCCTTCAAGCATTTCGGCCTGTCCATCCCGCGCATCATCGAAGAACTCTATCTCACCACGGACGGTCTGTTCGGGCTCGTGACGGGAGTTTCAGCGACCTATATCTTTCTGTTCATCCTGTTCGGAGCGTTTCTCAGTTCCACGGGGACATCACAGTTCTTCAACGATCTTTCCATGGCCCTGACCGGGCACCTCAAGGGGGGCCCGGCGAAAATAGCGGTTGTCTCCAGTGCTCTCATGGGAACGATCAGCGGAAGCACGTCCGCAAACGTGGCCACCACGGGCGCCTTTACCATACCCCTGATGAAAAAAATCGGTTACGAGTCCCATTTTGCCGGAGCCGTCGAAGCGGCGGCCTCCACGGGCGGGCAGATCATGCCTCCCGTGCTTGGAGCGGCGGCGTTTATCATCGCTGACTCTCTGGGAATCTCGTACCTCAAGGTGCTCAGCGCCGCAGTCGTCCCGGCGATACTCTATTTCTGGAGCATCTGGTGCTGCCTGAGCCTTGAGGCCGCAAAGCTCGGCCTGCAGGGCCTGCCGAAGGACGCTCTTCCAAGGGTGAAGGATGTCCTGATCAAGAGCGGGTACAAGTCCATCCCCCTTTTCGGCATCATCTACTTCCTTGTCCAGGGGTACAATCCGCTCTATGCGGGGTGCTGGGGAATCGCCCTTGCGACCCTCCTCAGCTTTGTAAAAAAAGAGGACAGGCTCGACATCCGGTCCTTCATCGCCACGCTCGAAGACGGCTCGAAGAGCGCCCTTTCAGTCGCCATTGCCTGCGTCATCGTCGGAGTGGTCATCGGAATGATGGGGGCCACAGGAATCGCGCTGAAAGTCGGCGATGTCATTCTCGGGTTCACAAAGGGGAACCTGCTGCTCACGCTGATTTCAACCATGATTCTTTCCATGATCCTGGGAATGGGAATGCCCACCACGGCCAGCTACGTCATGGCAAGCGCAGTGGCGGCCCCTGCCCTGATATTGCTCGGCGGGAAACCCCTTGATGTTCACTTCTTCGTGTTTTTCTACGCCGTTCTCTCGTCAGTGACACCGCCCGTCTGCGTCGGAGCCTATACTGCGGCGGGAATCGCGGGATCCGACCCGAACAAGACGGCCTTTACGTCCATTAAACTGGCCCTTGCGGGTTTTATAGTTCCCTTCGTGTTCATTTACTCGCCCGAGATCATGCTGACAAATGTTGAAAGCTGGCCGGTCACGATTATTGCCATTATTACGGCGGTCATCGGCGTGTTCGGACTTTCCATAGCTACGGAAGGCTTTATTGTCGCGCCGGTTCCTTTCTGGGGGCGCCTGCTGGCCTTTGCCGGGGCGGTACTTCTTATCTTCCCGGGAATCGTTACCGATGCAACCGGTTTTGCACTGCTCGGACTGGTGATTGTTTATAACCTGAAGTTTCAGAAAAAAACAACACCTCCCGACGCGTGAACGGGGGCGGACCAATGCTATTGGAAAGAACAGGCGTTGCAGGATCTCTCGAATCCTGCGACGCCCTCGTAATGGTGATTCTTTCCCCTGACAGGGAAGGAGTGGAAATCGAGCTCGAGAGCCCATCCATCGCATCCTTTGGAGAGGAAATGAAGAGGGCGGTCATGGAGACTCTGGAGTCTTTGGATGTTCAACATGGTTATGTCAAGGTGCAGGACCGGGGCTCCCTGGACTGCACCCTCCGGGCGAGAACCGAAACAGCGGCACGAAGGGCCCTGGCAGCACCGTACGGAGAGAAGGTGGAGGAATGAAAGCGAAAAGGCTCCGCCGTACGTCTCTTTACATTCCGGGAACCAACCCCGGAATGCTTGCCAATGCGTCGGTCTATGGAGCTGACAGCATCATTCTGGATCTTGAGGACGGTGTTCCCGTGCCGGAAAAGGATGCGGCGAGAATACTCGTCAGGAATGCCCTGAAATCTGTGCCCTACCGGGGCGCGGAGGTCACGGTCAGGGTCAACGCCCTCTCCACTCCCTTCGGCAGGGACGATTTTCGGGAGATCATCCCTCTTGCGCCGGACGCCATCAGGCTGCCGAAGTGCGAATCGGCCGACGACGTCCGGGAGGCCGATGCCCTGATGACCGAGATTGAACTGAACAGCGGCGTCGAAGCGGGAACGGTGGGTATCATTGCCATAACCGAATCCGCCCGGGGAGGCAGGAACCTGTCCGAAATAGCCGCAGCAAGCCCCAGGGTGATCGCCCTGAATTACGGCGCGGAAGACTACACCGCCGACATCGGGGCCGTGCGGACAAAAGAAGGCAGGGAACTCGACGATATCCGGGCGAAAGTCATCGTGGCGGCACGGATTGCCGGGGTTCAGGCCCTTGACAGCGTGTTCGGGGACGTGAACGACATGGAAGGCCTCTATGCGGAAGCCCTGCGGGTGCGCCTCCTGGGCTTCGACGGCAAGTCGGTCATTCACCCCCGACAGATTCCCGTGGTGCACAGGGCGTTCACTCCCTCGGAACAGGAGATCGGATTTGCCCGGAGGGTGATGGCCGCTTTTCGGGAGGCGTCGTCCCGGGGAGCCGGGGTCATCGCCCTCGACGGCCGGATGATCGACGCCCCCGTGGTGGCCAGGGCGGAAAAAATCCTGGCCCTGGCGGAAGCGGCCGGATGCCTCCCGGGAGAAAGGTGACCACTATGGATACAGACAGCCGGAAAGTGTTCTTTTTCACGGGAGAGAGGAAAGATATTCCGTCCATCGGGAAAAAGCGGGAGAAAGGCAAAATCGTCGCCTCCCTCGAGGAAGCCTTCCGGTTGGCGGACGTGCGGGACGGTATGACCATTTCCTTCCACCATCACCTGCGGGACGGAGATCTGGTGGTGAACATGGCCCTCGACGTGCTGGCGAAGATGGGCATCAGGGACCTGGTCCTCGCCCCTTCGGCTCTTTTCCCCGTGCACGAGAGCCTGCTCCGCCATGTCCGGTCCGGGGTGATCCGGTCCATCGAGGGGAGCGTGAACGGTCCGGTGGGCAGAGCCGCCTCGGAAGGACTCTTCTCCTCGCCGGTGATCCTTCGTTCCCACGGCGGCCGGGTCCGGGCCATGCAGGCAGGGGAG
>JAPXRK010000142.1:0-5024 GCA_033813575.1 Synergistales bacterium | reverse complement strand
GAATCAAGGTTCCCTGCCGTCACCAGGGCCGCAAGACGGGGGCGTCCCATGGCGAGGAAGGGCTCGCTGCTCCTCCAGTCTGGCTGGGGAAGAATGCCTACCCGGTATCCCCTGCTCTCAAGAACCCTGGCGATGACCGCAGGGCCGAAGCTGGGGTGGTCTACGTAGGCATCTCCGCTGATCAGCAGAAAATCAAGCCCCGCCCATCCTCTCGCTTCCATCTCTTCCCTGTTCACAGGAAAGAAGGAAGTCCCGGGAACGGCCGGGACTTCCTTGTCAGGACAATCTGTCAATTGAGAACACCTGCGGTCACTGTTTTCACCCTGTAGTTTTCGTACTTTATCCTTATGCCGGAGCCCTTGTCGGCCCTATAGACTTCCTCTCCCTTCACAAGATCATTCGGATGGCCGAGGAGAGAAAGAACCTGCCGCCTGTCCATTCCGACGGCAAGTCCCCCGTCAAGGGGATGCTTCGACGAAGTGAGGGAGATCCTCCTCACTTCGGAGCCGCCCGGACCTTCGTAAATCACAAAAGTCGCACCGCTGAAGGTGAGAGTGATCTCGGTACCCTCTCCCCCCGAAGATTTTACCTTCCGTGAGGAGGTTTTCCGGGGCTTTCCCAGCGCTTCCTGAACCTGCTCCTTCGTGGTGCCGTAGGAGGTGAGGGCAGCGTCGAGATTCAGCACCGAAAGTGACTCTTCCCGGGTATCCAACACTGTCAGGAATTTCCCGAAGATCCAGCCTTCCTTTCCGCCTCCCTGGGGCTTCACCCTGTACCAGGGCCATGCCTGGGGGTCGCTCAAAGACTTGGAGGGCACACTGTAAACCACCTTTTTCTTGTCTTCGGGCAGGATGACGTTCACCATCCCCGAAGCGTCCGGAAGGCCGGTCACCGTCACGCCTCTCCCCCGGGCAACCTTGACTTTCTTTCCGTCCTGCGCTGTAAACTCGACGTCGGCGAGGGTAACCGCCTCCGCGCTGTCGTCAGGGGTCCAGGATTCGAGAACCTCCAGGCGGTTTCCAGCGGAAACCCTCCCCACAACGGGGCTTTCGATGGTGTGGGAGCCACGGAGATTGACGCTGGAACCGATCACGATACCCCGGGTCGGCCCGGTGACCTCGGGAATTTCTCCGGGAACGGCAGACGCGACAGGCACGGGAGAGGAAGGTCCCGGGGAGGCCGGCTGGACTGTCTCCCCCGGGGCCGGGGAAGTGCCCCGGGGACTTTCCTGCGCCGGGACGCCGGTGGACGGGTCTGCGGCGGGGTCCGGAGCCTGGGGAGTTTTTTCCGGCTTCTGCACTACAGCGCTGTCCCAGGGCAGATCCTCCGCCTGCCGGAGGAACCAGTACACTCCGCCCCCGATGGAAATCAGAAAGACCAGAAGGATCATGATCAGGGGAACGGCACTCTTCCGGTCATCCTTCCTCCGCCTCGGCCGGGCCACGGCGTTGAATTCCCGGAAACTGGCCTCCGTCCTGTCGGCGTTGGTCCGGAACCGCCTCCCCTTCTCAGGCTCATTTCCATTGTCCGAGAACCTGTCACTGCGTCTCGGAATGGGCTGTTCCCTGGAAACAGGTTCCTGCCGTGAAACCGCCGTTCCGGGACGGAAGGGAACCTGAGCAGGCATTTCAGGGATTGCCGTGCCGCAGGCCGGGCAGAACCGGAACTTTCCGTTTACCTCTTCACCGCACTCGGGACATTTTCTTCCATTTTCCCCTCCGGAAGGGGTAAAACCATTTTCATCGTAATCAACCATATCGGGCGAACCTCCTCTGTGAATTTCCGAAGATTTCCCATAGGAAACCGGATAGTACGCCACTTTTTATTGTAACACTTCTCTTCTTTCAGCTTCTCAGCACTTCTCGGTAAAAAAAAAGAAAGGGATATTCTCCGGGGCAGATAAAGAAGGAAGAAGCACCAGGAAAAAGGGGACTGAAGCGGTACAGTACATCGGAACCGGCGAACTGAAAAAAGGGAGGGGATTATCCCCTCCCTGCGTTCACTGTGCCTGTTCCTTCCGGACTTCCTTCGCCCAGGAATCCTTCAGGGGAACGGTCCTGTTGAACACCGGCCTTTCAGGAGTTGAATCCGGATCGGCGCAGAAATATCCCTGCCGCAGGAACTGGAACTTCTCAAGGGGTCCGGCTTTTGCGAGCCCGGGCTCCACGAAGCAGTTTTCAAGCACTTTCAGGGAACCGGGATTCAGGTAATCCCTGAAGGTCTTGCCCTCCTCCATGGCGGACATGTCCCTCAGGGTGAACAGATTGTCGTACAGGCGCACCTCAGCCTTCACCGCATGGGGTAGGGAAACCCAGTGGAGAGTTCCCTTGACCCGCCGTCCGTCGGGGGCCTCCCCTCCACGGCTCTCGGGGTCATAGGTGCATCGAAGCTCAATGGGCTCCCCTTTCCCGTTTTTTATCACTTCGGTGCAGGTGATCAGGTAGGCATGCTTCAGCCGGACTTCCGTGCCCGGAGAAAGACGGAAGAATTTTTTCGGCGGGTTTTCCATGAAATCGTCCCGTTCAATGTAGATCTCCCGGGAGAAGGGAATCTGCCGTGTTCCATCCTCCGGCTTTTCCGGGTTGTTCTCCGCTTCGAGCATCTCGGTTTGACCTTCAGGGTAGTTCTCGATGACCACCTTCAGCGGATCGAGGACCGCCATGGCCCGCCGGGCCTCCAGGTTCAGCTCCTCCCTGATGATGTACTGCAGAAACTCGATATCCACCATGCTGTTGGACTTTGACACTCCGATTTCCTGGCAGAACCGGCGGAGAGCGGAGGGCGTGTAGCCTCTCCTGCGGATGCCGCTGATGGTGGGCATCCTCGGGTCGTCCCAGCCTGAGACGATCCTCTCGTTGACCAGGGTGAGAAGAAGCCGCTTGCTCATCACCGTATAGGTGAGGTTGAGCCTTGCGAACTCGAACTGCCTGGGCTTGCTGGGAACGGAAACATTGTCGAGCAGCCATTCGTACAGGGGCCTGTGATCCTCGAACTCGAGGGTGCAGATGGAATGGGTCACTCCTTCGATGGCGTCTTCGTAGCCGTGGGCGAAGTCATACATGGGATAAATGCACCAGTCATCGCCCGTCCGGAAGTGATGCCTGTGAAGGATGCGGTACAGCACCGGGTCTCTCATGTTCAGGTTGGGATGCCCCATATCGATCTTCGCCCTCAGTACGCAGGCCCCGTCCTCGAACTCCCCCCTCTTCATGCTTTCGAACAGGGCAAGGTTTTCGTCCACGGTGCGGTTCCTGTAAGGAGACTCCTTGCCGGGTGCCGTCAGCGTTCCCCGGGTCTCCCGTATCTCGTCGGCCGACAGGTGGTCCACGTAGGCCTTTCCGGCGCGGATCAGCTCGACAGCCCACTCGTGGAACCGGGGGAAGTAATCGGAGGCGAAACACAGCTTGTGCCAACGGAAACCGAGCCACTGGACATCCCGCATTATGGACTCCACGTATTCCGTCTCTTCCTTGGCCGGGTTCGTGTCGTCGAAACGAAGATTGCATCTCCCGCCGAACTGTTCAGCGAGACCGAAGTTCAGGCAGATTGACTTTGCATGTCCGACGTGGAGGTACCCGTTCGGCTCCGGGGGAAAGCGGGTGCGGATTTCCTTCACCACGCCGTTTTTCAGGTCGTCCAGGATGATCTGTTCAATAAAATGAGGGCCTTTCGCGGACTGGGTCTCCATGAGATCAAAACGCTCCTTTGCTTGGCGGAAAATGGAATGAATACCTGTTCTGTCCTTTTATTTTTGCACGGAGAAGGCAAATTGTAAAACTCACCGGCCCGCCGCCTGGGAGAGGGGTTCCATGTGGAGGGAAATTTGGGCGTCGCGGCCGAAAAGATCCCAGATCTCCCGCTCAACCCTCCGGGAGATTTCATGAGCCTCGTCGAGAGACATGGCCCCGTTCATCTGGATATGCACGTCCACGGCAATGGAGCTTCCTATCCGCCGGGTCTTCAGCTTGTGGAAGGAACGAACCCCCGGAACAGATACAATGGCCGACTGAAGTTTGTTTTCCAGTTCCCGGGGCAGGGCCGCCTCAATGAGCTCGTCAAGGCTGTCCCTCAGGATGGGCAGGGCGGCGGTCACAATGAAAACACTCACAACCAGGGCAGCCAGTGGGTCGAGAACTTGCCAGCGTTCACCCCCGAAGAGGGCTCCGCCAATTCCCGCCAGCGTACCCACCGAGGACAGGGCATCGGAACGGTGATCCCATGCCTTGGCTATCAGGGCGCTGCTCTGGAGACGCCGTCCCCCCTCGATGGTGTAACGGAAGAGCCATTCCTTCAGCACCACTGAAGCTCCTGCCGCAATCAGGGCGGAAATGCCGGGTCCGGGGATAACGGTATCCCTGAACAGGAGGGTCCATATCCTGGCTGCTCCGGAGTAGAAGATCCCGCCCGCCGCCAGAAGAAGAGAAATGCCGCACACGGCGGACAGGATGGCCTCGATTTTCCCGTGACCGTAGGGATGGCGGGAATCTGCCGGTTTCCCCGCCGCAAAGAGCCCGAAATACACCACGAAGTCGGTCAGCAGATCTGACAGGGAATGGGTGGCATCAGCAATCATGGCTGAACTCCTGCCGAAATACCCCGCAAGATATTTCCCAGCCGTCAGAAAAATATTCACCACAAGCCCCAGGAAGGTTATCCTCCGGGCTTCGTTGTTCCGCTCCATCTCCATCCTTCTTTCATTTCGCCCGGTCATCGGCGGTTTCCCGTCATTATGAGCCTTTCGGCCATCAAGTCAAGAATGCCGATGGTCCTGTGATGGAGCGACGGAAATGACCTCCTGAAGTCTCTCTCCCCTCGTCCGGGGGGAGGTTTCAACACTAAAAAAGCCCCGCGTCTTTTCAGACGCGGGGCTTTTTCACTTTTCGGTTCCGTCACTCCCTGATCCAGACCCTGTCCTCCAGGGGAAGGAACTCCTTTTCACCGGGGCCGGCGACGGGAACGCCGAAGGGCATCTGGGCTATCAGCCGCCACTCGGCGGGGATGTCCCACTTCTTTCGGACATCTTC
>JAPXRK010000141.1:0-5030 GCA_033813575.1 Synergistales bacterium | reverse complement strand
GTGTATAAGAGACAGACGCAAGAATGCTCTCGAGGATCGTTTCCCGGATATTTCTGCTCTCGGAGGCCTTTTTCTTGTACATGTCCTCCTCAGTGTCCCGGAAGACGTTGGCGAAGTCCTGCCAGCGGTGGAGTTTCGCGCTGTATCCGAGCGACATGCTGGGGGGAACGGGCATGTCCTTCACCTGGATTTTTCTGAAGGCGTCCTCGATACGGCCGACGATGGAGGCGGCGTCCTCCTCACGGGTGCGGGGCAGCAGAATGACAAATTTATCCCCTCCCCAGCGGAAGAGGAGGTCGCTGCTCCTGCATATTTTTCTCAGGACTTTCGCCGCGGCCTTCAGCAGGTTGTCCCCCACCTGGTGGCCGAAAGCGTCGTTGGCCATTTTCAGGCCGTTGAGATCGCCCATTATAATGCTGAGGGGAAGCTGCCGGTCGCAGTCGAGCCTCTTCAGCTCCTCTTCGAAGAACGCCCTGTTGTACAGGCCGGTAAGAGGATCCTTGAAGGCGTTCCTGGACAGGCCCTCGCCGGCGGCCTTGAGCTCCGAGACATCCCGGGCGATAGTCAGGACGGCCGGTTCCTCCCCGCGGAGGAGGGGGAAAAAGGTGAGCATCGCCTGAACGGAGCTGCCGTCCTTCCGCCGGACGATTCCTTCCGAGGAAAAGGGATGGCCCGTTTCCAGGTTTTTCCATGCCTGTTTCAGCCGGAGGGGCAGTGGGGACGCGAGGACTGCCGTCATGTCGGACGACAGAAGTTCCTGGGCTGTGAAACCGAGCCCTTTCACCGCCGCCGCATTGACTTCCGCGATTTTTCCGGTGAGATTGTGGATAAAGACGAATTCAGCGATACCCGCCATCAGGCAGGACAATAGTTCCCCGGCCTCGAAGGGTGTTTTTTCGTTTTCGTGAGCGATGTCTGTGTGGTCCATTCTGTGTATTCCTCCTTCTTTGCCTGAAAAAATGCACTTTCCGATCAATTATACCCCAGGGCCGGAAAAAAACAGGGCTTTC
The DNA here is from genome assembly GCA_033813575.1 of Synergistales bacterium. GTDB lineage: Bacteria > Synergistota > Synergistia > Synergistales > Aminobacteriaceae > Aminivibrio. The sequence continues at coordinate 4,020 of JAPXRK010000141.1, read as the reverse complement.
CCCTCCCGATGTTTCTTGTTATATTGTACCGGGCGGCCATTGAACTTTTCAGCCCTGAATCGAGGAGGTTTTTCATGAGAATCGTCGGACTCTGCAACCTGAAGGGCGGCGTGGGGAAGACCACCGCATGCCAGAATCTTGCCGTGGCCCTGGCCCGGAGAGGACTCCGGGTCGCGGCTCTCGATCTTGACCCCCAGAGCAATCTCACGGCCGGGTTCGGCATCTCCGTTCCGGAAGAGCATCCGTATATCTACGATTTCCTTCTCGGGGAGGCTTCCTTTGAAGAAGTCAAAATCACCCGGGAGGGAGTCGATGTCGTTCCCAGCACTCTCGACCTCGCCATGGTCGAGATGCAGCTCGAGAGCCAGCCCGGAAGGGACACGCTCCTTCGGGACGCCCTGGAGTCGGCATCCCTTTCAGTCTATGACTGTGTCTTCTGCGACAGTCCACCCCAGCTCGGGATATTCACCCGGAACGTCCTCGCGGCGTCCCATGAAGTCATCGTTCCCCTGGAGAGCGAGTTTTTCAGTCTCGCGGGACTCCGCCTCCTCTCCAGGACGGTGGAGCTTTTCCGCAAGAGGCTGAACCGGGGGCTGGCCATCGGGGGAGTGCTCCTCACCAGGCACAATCCCAAGATCATCATGAACAGGGAAGTGGAAAAGGAGGTCCGAAGCCATTTCGGCGACAGGGTGTTCAGGCGCTACATCCGCCAGAACATCAGCCTCGTGGAAGCCAACGGTGCGGGAGTCTCGGTCTTCGGATACGATCCTGACAGCAACGGCGCCCTCGATTATTCGGTGGCGGCGGAAGAACTGCTTGAGAGGTGGAAAAACAATGGCTAAAAAAAGGCCCAGCCTGAAAAATTACCTTTCCACGGGAGAAGTGTTCGCGGGAGAGGAATCTCTGCCCGCACACGGGGAAACGGCAGGAAAAGCGGTTTCCGGGCCGGAGGCTGATCCGGCGGCTTTCTCGGAAACGGCGCCGGAGGAAAGCAAAAAGGCAACGGCGAAAAAAAAGGCCGCACCTTCGAAAAAGAAAGCACCTGCGGCACCGGGGAAGAAACCGGCCGGGGAGAAAAAAACGCCCGTCCCGCGGAGCCTGAAGAAGAACACGCCCCCAGCCCCCGAGAAACCTTCGGAGGAGAAGGGAGAAGAAGCCCATTCCGGCGGAACGGACTCCCTTCTGGAGATGCTGGCCCCGGAAGACCGCGCCCTGTGGGGAAATCTCTTCGGGGCGGCCGAGACGGAATTCCTTCCCCTGGACCTTGTGGAGCGGCGGGAGGATTTTCGTACCATGCCCCGGGACCGGTTCACCCTCTTCCGGCTCGAGGAGCCCGGGAAACCGCTCCACCACGTGAGGACGAGCGTCCAGATCCGGGAACCCCTGGTCTGCCTGATCAAGTGGGACGAGACCGGGCGGATTTTCGTCTTCAGATGAGGGGCGGAGCCTTCAGCAGAATGTCCGCCGCCTCCTGGAACGGCCGGGGGTGCCCGAAGAAGAAACCCTGGCCGTAGGTCGCACCCTGCTCCAGGGTCCAGAGATATTCATCCTCCCGCTCGATGCACTCCGTCACCGTCTCCATTCCGAGGTCTGCCGCGAGGGCGAGGATTCCCTTCACCAGCCGGCGGTCGCCGTCGCCGGAAAACAGTCTCCTGATGAAGCTGCCGTCGATCTTGAGCCTGTCGATGGGCAGGCTGCTCAGGTACTGCAGGGAAGAGTACCCGGTCCCGAAATCGTCCAGGGCCACGGAAATGCCCTCCCGCCGGAGTGCCGCCAGGGACGCCGATGCCGCGGAAGGATAGCTGATGAGTACACCCTCGGTGATCTCCACCGTCAGCAGGCGGGGGGAGATTCCGGCCGCAGCCGATTGCGACGCCAGGAGACCGCAGTAGTTTCCCTCGAGGATGGACCGGGCGGACGCGTTGACCGACACCTTCATCCCCTTTCCCGACATTTCCCTGAACCGGCCTATATCCTTGCAGACCTGCCCGGCAACCCAGCGGTCGATTTCCGAGATGAGACCTGTCCTCTCCGCAAGGGGAATGAAGTCCATGGGGGGAATGAGCCCCCGCTCGGGGTGCTGCCACCGGGCGAGCGCCTCGAACCCCTCCACTCCCTTGTCCTTCATGCGGACGATGGGCTGGTAATGGAGCGTCAGCTCCCCCTGCCCGATGGCGTTCCGGAGCTGCCCCTCCGCCGTGAGGATGTCAGGAATTCCCGCAGCCTCGTCCTCCCGGAAAACGTCCGTCTGCCCGAGTCCCCGCCCCTTGGCCCGCTGCAGAGCGATTTCCGCCCGTGCGAGGACGGCGGTGGAGGTGCCGTACCTCTCAGCCCGGGGGAGAAACCCCATGCTCACGCTTGGAAAGAGGGTCTTGCCGTCGACGTACAGGGGGGTCATGATGTCCTTTTTCAGGGCCAGCAGCACCGGGGAAGCGTCTTCCCAGGACACCTTCTCCCTGAGAATGATGCCGAAGGAGTCGCCCCCCACCCGGGCGAGGACGTCGTTCCGGGACAGCCTCCCCCGGATTTTGCCGCAGATGTCCAGGAGCACCTCGTCCCCCCTCGCGGGGCCCACCAGCTCGTTGATGATGCGGAATTTATCCATGTCGAGGAGGGCCACGGCGAAGGATTCCCCGGACAGGATGGCCTCGTCGGCCAGCATCAGGAACCGGGCCCTGTTCGGAAGTCCCGTGTTTTCGTCGTAATAGGCCATCTTCCGGAGGGAGTCCTCCAGCATTCTGCGCCTGGTGATGTCCCTCGCCACGGCAAGGGTCAGCTGACGTTCGCCGAGGAGGAAGGACTGGCGATGGATTTCCACGGGAATTCCGCCTCCGCCCGGAGGCAGGAGCTTCCCCTCGTACACGGGGGAGGAATCTTCCTGGGGCTGGGAAACGGGCTCGTCCTCCATGAGGAAGGAGGAAACAGACTCGCCGACAAGAGCGGATTTGCAGGTTCCCAGCAGGGAACATGCCTCCCTGTTGGCGTGGACGATCCATCCCCCGTCGGAGAGGAACAGCGGGTCGGGAATGTTTTCCACCAGACGCTCCAGGGAAGCGAGCATGGAGTTGATGGATCCCGAGAGAGACGTGATCTCGTCGCTGCCCGACAGGGGCATCCGTTCCCCGACCCTTCCGCTGAAGGCTATTTTCTCCAGGAGGCGCCGGGCGCTTTCCAGCCTGCCGGTGACGGTCCACTTCAGGAGAAGAAGGATGACGGCGGTCTGGAATCCGCCGAAGAGGGCAAGCCAGAGGAAGAACTGGAGCACCGTTCTTTTCCCCTGGAGGAAAATGCTCCGCCGGGAAGTGATTTCGACCAGGGCGGCCGGCGTCCCGTCAATGTTCCGGAGGACGGAAAATCCCGCGATCATCTCCGGGGAGACGGTCCGGGAGACAAAACCGTTTTCCGATGACGTCGCCGCGTCCAGTATTTCCTGAAGATCCTTCGGAAGGGATTCGACGGCAGGATGGATCCTCAGGGGAAGGAGAAGGGATTCCGAAAGAGAGGACGCCTCACGCTCCCCGATTTCCCTCGCGAAAACGAGAACCCCTTTCGGGGGTCCGGAGCCGTCGCTCCTGAGGATAGGCGCCCCGGACACCATGAAAAGATTTCCCTGGTGGAGAAAAAATCCGGAGAAGCCGTCCGCCTCCGCCTTTTGGACCAGCGAGCTCCCCTGGTGCCGTATCTGCTCCATGAAGGCAGCGCCGTTGGCGGTGAGGACAGGTTGACCGTCCCGTCCGGTGAGAGGAAGACCATGGCTGCGAGGTGAAGGGTTTCCATGGTCTCCTCCTTGAGATTGACAGCCTCGTATAGTTCGCTCATGTCGTCCATGTAGGCATAGGTGTCGTCCCAGGAGGCCCAGTCCCGGTTGACCCTCAGAAGGGCCTCTGCCTCCCGTGAAAGCATGTTCACCGTCCTGGCGGAATTCCCTGAGAGGACGTCGGCCTCAAGAGCCCTGTAGCTGTCCAGAACGAGCATTCCTGAGAGGGCTGACATTCCCCCCAGAAAGAGGAGCGTCGAGGC